>NZ_JBNMKH010000021.1:0-29664 GCF_050874245.1 Bifidobacterium sp.
GATTGTTACACATAGAGCATCTGCGCGACCGTTCCCCGTTCGATCTGTCGGGTGGCCAGCAGCGTCTGGTGGCGATCGCTGGTGTGATCGCCTGTGAGCCGAAGGTGCTGGTGCTGGACGAGCCGACCGCCGGACTCGACGAGGAGGCCACCGCTCGTGTGCATGGTCTTATCCACGAACTCAAATCGCGCGGCGTGACCATGCTGGTCATCTCCCACTCCCAGGAGGAGGTGGATGAAATCGCCGATCGGACCATTACGCTGGGGGAGTCCGAGGCCCTACCGTCCACTGGCTCGGCGGAAACGGGAATGGAACCTTCCGCAGGCTACGAGGATGCGGACGTCGGAATGCGCGACGCGGTCGAAAGACCGACTCGGCTGGAACGCCTCGATCCGCGCGTAGGCATGCTGTCCGCATTGGCCCTCACGTTCTCCGCATTCGCCATAAGTTCGTTCTGGCAATTGCTGCTCGCCGTGGTTCTCATCGGCGCGGTCATTGTGGCCGGACACGTCGACGTGGGCCGTCTCATCGCCTCGGTGCACGTGTTTTTGGCGATGTTCGTCTTCTGCGGCCTGCTCAACATCTTTTTCGTGCGCACTGGAAACGCTGTGGCGAATATCGGGCCGATTCCCATCACCGACGACGGCATACGCATTGCGGCGCTATACGCGTGCAGGTTCGCCGTGGTCATTGTCATCGGCGCGATTTTCCTTGATTCCACCACGCCGACGGCCATGACCGATGCGTTCGAATCGTTGCTTTCGCCATTCGCAAGATTGGGCATGCACGTGCAGGAGACCGCACTGGTGATGAGTCTCGCCCTGAGATTCCTGCCGACACTTGGCACGGAGGCAAGGGCCATTATCGACGCGCAGGCGGCGCGTGGTGGAGGCATCGAAACCGGGTCGTTCACGGACCGTGTCAAGGCGTTGGCGGCGATCGTCGTGCCCGTGTTCGCCGGTGCGATCCGCCATGCCGACAATCTGAGCCTCGCGTTAGACGCGCGCTGCTATGAGGAGGGGATGGTCCGCACGCATTGGCGGGTCATGCGCATGCGCCGTGGCGACGTCATCGCATGCTGCGTCGTCATTGCGTATCTTATGGCGTTGACTGCATTGGGTGTGCTGATGTGATCTAATCGGTAGCCGGGGCGCATGCGTTTCACATTGACAGCTTCGCGTGTCTCGGTGGCGTTGTCCGCTCTTGACGGTTTAAGCTGGAAGCCGGCAGATATGCCGATGAAAGCAAGGAGCCGACGATGACGTCAAGAATATCCAAAACCATCGAACCGTTCGCATTGGTGCACATCAATCTGGTCACGGGAGACGAACGCGGTACTTTGCTGCCGGATATGACGATTCTCGTCGGCGCGCATGGACGCATCGAAACCGTGGCGCCGAGCTCCGACGTGCCGGTGCCGAACGAATACCATATCCTCGATGGCACCGGAAAATACGTGATGCCGGGATTGATCAACGCGCATACGCACCTGTTCTCGCAAGGTCGGCCCCTCAACCCGAAGATGGCCACGCCAAAGGGTCAGCGCATCACCGCGGCCATCGTGCATTCTCCAGTTGGCAGGCCATATGTGACGGCCACGGCGAAAAGCAGCGTGCGTACGTTGCTGGAATCCGGAGTCACCACTATCCGCACTTTGGGCGACATCGCCTACGAGGCGGTGGCATTGCGCGACGGCATCGCCGCCGGCGAGGAAGTCGGCCCGCACATCCTCGCTTCGGGACCGCTGCTGGCCATACCGGATGGTCATGGAGCTCCGTTAATCGCATTGGAGGGGGAGACGGCTCAGGACATGCGCTTGAACACCCGCCGCAACATCGCCAATGGCGTGAACGCGGTGAAGATCGCGGCGACCGGAGGCGTCACCGATTCGCAGGTATTGGGTGAGGCCGGTGCCCCGCAAATGACGGTCGAACAGATGCGCGCCATCTGCGATGAGGCTCATGATGCCGGCATCCTCGTCGCCGCGCACGCGCAAAGCGCGGAAGGTGTGCGCAGGGCGTTGGCCGCCGGCGTAGACACCATCGAACATGGCAGCAGGCTCGATGATGCACTGATCGAATCGTTCAAACACAATCCGAACGCGCTGCGTGGATATTCGGCGCTGATCCCAACGATTTCCGCTGGATTCCCGCTGCATGCGTTCGGCCGTGATGTGACCGGCATCACCGAGATCCAAGCCGAGAATTCGAAGACCGTGGTCGACGGGATGATCGCCGGCGCCCGTGCCGCGCATGAGGCCGGTGTACTGGTGGGTGTCGGCACGGACACGGCCATGACGTTCGTTACGCAGTATTCCACCTGGCGCGAACTGGCATTGTTGGTCAAATACGCCGGATTCACGCCCGCTGAAGCGGTGCGGGCCGCCACTCGGACAAATGCGAGGATCCTCAACGTGTCCGGCATCACCGGTTCGCTGGATGAAGGCAAGTACGCCGACATGATTGTGCTGGACTCGAATCCGTTGAACGACCTGTCCGCCCTGTCACACCCGAAATTGGTCGTCGCCGCCGGACATCCTGTATGGCATCCCGCGCCGAAGCGTTTCGACGACATCGATCGTCTGCTTGACGAGGCGATGCGGTGCGAGGCGTGAAGGTATGTTTTACCGTCCTCACGCTAGGCTGGAGCGGGTATTCACAGATAGGAATGGAACAACATGGCACTTACCAAAAAGCAGGTCAAGCAATTGCGAGGCTTGGCCACCAAGCTCAATCCGCTCATCCAGGTCGGCAAGAACGACCTGAGCGAGAACGCCGTTAAGCAGGCGGACGAGACCATCGAAAAGCGTGAGCTCATCAAATGCTCCGTGCTTGACGGCTCCGGTCTGACGGCCAAGGAGGCTGGCGAGGGGCTTGCCGAACAGCTCGGCGCGGAACTCGTCCAGGTCATCGGAAACCGTTTCGTGCTCTACCGCCGTTCCAAGCGCGACGATGTGGAACATATCCGTTTGGTGCGAGAATAGACAAGCGACGATTGGTCGTACATACGGCCGTGGGAAATGTCGTTTCGTACGAGAACCGCAGTGATCTTCCGTACGAAACGACATTTTCATATCGCGGGATATCTTCCCTATAAGGGGTTGCGTCGCATGCGGCGGGTCCGATGGCTTTCTGCGACGTGAAGGGGAGAAGCGCCACCCATGGTTGAGGGCGGGTGCAAGAATGGAGCGCATGACTGAAAAGCATGTTGCGAAGAAAACCATCGAGAAGCTGGCTATCGTCGTGGTGACCTACAAGCGTCAGCAGCTGCTCGCCACACTGTTCGAATCCATCGAGAAGCTCACCGTCGCCCCATGGCGCATTGTCGTCGTGGATAATGAGCATTCCGAACAGACCCGCGGCATGGTCGACGACTTCCGTACTAAAATTACCGAGCAATGGGGCTCCACCGTGGCTGACCAGTCCGGCAACGAAAGTCGTGTGGTCTATGCGCCGCAGACCGAGAATCTCGGCGGAGCCGGCGGATTCTCCGCCGGTGTGAAGAAAGCCTACGAGCTGGGTGCCGAATGGTTCTGGGTCATGGACGACGATGTCGCCGTCATGCCGGAGGGCATCGAACGCCTCGCCAAGTGGACCGATCGCCATGATGTGATTCAAGGCAGCCGGTATGACTACGACGGTGGTCCGTTCTACTGGCAGTACGATTTCATCGTTCCGCTTGGCATTCCGAATCCGATAGCGCCGTCCGCGTTCGGCCCCGCCGGTTACCGTGTCATGGACACGTTGTGCTTCGAAGGAGGCCTGTTCCGCCGCAACATCGTCGAGAAGATTGGCCTGCCGGATCCTCGCTTCTTCATCTACTGGGATGACACGATGTACGGCTACCGCGCCAGCAAGGTCACCAACCCGATTGTGGTGCCCGACGTGGTGTTGCGCCGCACGCGCGAGATCGGCAACTGGGACATCGCCGGCGTGCGCCAGCTCAACTCCACGTCCGATATGAACCGTTACCACATCATGCGCAACCGTGGCTACATGGCCCGTTATTTCATGACATATGGCGATTACCGTCCGCTTCTGTTCGGCTTGGGCACGTTGCTGACCGCGGCGAAGGAGCTGATCCGTCTGACGATGGTGGATCGCGAGCATTTCAGGACCGGCATCGTGCAGATCGCCAAAGGCTGGTGGGATTCACGCAAGCTGATGCATGATCCGGACTGGCGCCCGATGCCTCCGTTGAAGTGATCCGCCGGATTATTTCCGTTCGTTCGTCCCGTGCCGATGGGGTCATCCGCACGGGACGAATTCGTTTGCAAAACATACCATCGCGATGTTCACCAAGTTAAGCATTGCAGTTTATGCAATCGCTCTCACCGATTGTGCATGTCGTGCGCGTTTTTGGCTATATTGCGAGTTACCATGGCATCTGCCGGTTCGATTACACCCACTATCTACCTTGAAGAGAGGTCAAAGATGATTGAAACTGCACAGGCGTTCGGCGTTGACATTGGCGGCTCCGGTATTAAGGCCGCTCCGGTCAATCTCGAGAAGGGCGAATTCGCCGAACCGCGTCTGAAGATCCTCACCCCGGAGGTTTCCACTCCGAAGGCCGTCGGCGAGATCGTGCGTCAGCAGCTCGAACACTTCGAGGTTCCCGAATCCGCTCCGGTTGGCATCGCATTCCCGGCTCCGATTCACGTGGGCGAGAAGCTTGGCTACATGGCCAACTTGGACCAGTCCTGGGTCGGCGTGGACGTCACCGAAGTGTTCTCCGAAGCCTGCGGTCGTCCTGTCACCGTGGTGAACGACGCTGACGCTGCCGGTCTTGCCGAACAGCAGTTCGGCGCTGCGAAGGGCCAGGATGGCCTCGTCATCGCCACCACGCTGGGCACTGGCATCGGTACCGCGCTGATTTTCAACGGACAGCTCATCCCGAACACCGAGCTCGGCCATCTGGAACTTCTCAAGGGCAAGGGCGACGCCGAGAAGTACGCCGCATCCTCGGTCCGCGAGAAGCTCGACATGGGCTACAAGAAGTGGGCGAAGCGCCTGACCAAGTATTACTCCCTCATGGAGTTCTATCTGGATCCGCAGCTGTTCGTCGTCGGCGGCGGCGTGTCCCGCGTCTCCGAGAAGTTCCTGCCGTACATCGACATCAAGACTCCGATTGTCGCGGCCAAGCTGCACAACGAGGCCGGCATCATCGGCGCCGCATACTACGCGAGCGTCAAGCAGCAGTGATGCGCTGACCGATCGAAGCCGTTAAAGGACCGTCCGAAATGCCGGACGGTCCTTTTTCTTTGCCGCCGATGGTCCTGGAGGGCTCTGTCGGCAGTCCAAGGAGTAGGGTTGGCATCATGCGTTTTTCCTCAAGAGTCGACATCAGCGAACCCAATCCCATCGCCAAAGCGGAAGCCGCGGCCAAAACGGCCGGCAGAACGCTCGTGAAGCTCAACGACTCCAATCCGACCAGGCACTCGTTGGCGCCGGCCATGGTGCCCGATATCTATTCTGCCGACCCGCGCGGTCAACGATACGCGCGTGAGGCGCTGTCCGCGTTCCTGAATACGCGTGGAGCGTTGCATTGCTCCGCCGAAGACCTGTATATTCTGAGCTCCACATCTGAAGCCTACTCATGGCTCATCAAACTGCTGTGCGACGCCGGCGACGCCGTGCTCGCACCGAAGCCGGGATATCCGCTCATTGAATCAATCGCGCGTCTCGAATGCGTCGACATGATCGAATACCAGCAGCGGTTCGACGGCTCATGGTACATCGACGTGGCGGAGCTGAAAGCCGCGCTGGAAGGTGCGGATGGCGGGCGTATACGGGCCCTGGTGCTCATCAACCCCAACAACCCGACGGGCTCGTACGTCAAACCATCCGAACGTGAGGCGATCGTCGGCCTGTGCAGGGATCACGACGTGGCCATCATCGCCGACGAGGTGTTCTACGATTACGATTTGGAGCCGTTCGACGGCAACGCTCGTCTCGCGGGGGAGACCGGAACGCTCACGTTCGCATTGGACGGCTTTTCGAAGATGCTTGCCGCACCGCACGCCAAAGTCGGCTGGATCCAGGTGTCCGGACCGGACGAGGAAGTGGCGGAGGCCAAGCGCCGTCTCGATGTGATAGCCGACGACTACCTGCCCATGAGCGAGATCGTGGCCAAACGTATCCCCGCGCTGCTGCAGGCCGCGCCCACGCAGACCGAACGTGTACGGCAGCGTGTCCGTGGCAATCTCGCCATGTTGCATGCCATGCTTGACTCCGACGGGCAGGGGCTCGTCAGCGTGCTACGCGCCGAAGGAGGATGGAACGTGCTGCTGCGCGTACCGAGCGTGATCGACGAGAACGATCTCGTGTTGCGCATGATTGAACGTCACGGCGTCTCCGGACAACCCGGCTACTTCTTCGATATGACCTCCAACGGCTATCTGGCCATATCGCTGCTGCCTGAGCCAGGTGATTTCCGCCGCAATGTGCAAGTGATGGTCGACACCGTCAACGAGCTCATCGACGGTGTCGACTGAGATGACCGATTTGGTGGACGGGCCGGACTGCGTGGCCGGCCCGTCCACATGCCATCACGCCTTGGCGGCCTCGTATTTCGAACGGACCAGATCCATATAAAAATCCACTGCGTCGCACGGCGTCCCATCGAACACAACCTTGTGGTCATCGACGACAAGCGTGCGGTCGATCGCGTATTCCGGACGGACGATCAAATCCGTGTCATGCGTTGCGAACACGACCTGCTTGTCATAGCTGAACAATGCCTGTGCCACGCGGGCGGACGACACTTCGTCCAATCCCTTGGTCGGCTCGTCGGCGACGAGCACGGCGGGGGAGAAACTCAACGCGGACGCGATTGCCAGTAGGTGCCTTTTCTCCCCATCCAACGAGGAAGCCGGCTCGCGGGATACGGCGGCCAAGTCGAAATGCGCAAACAGATTGCCGATGATTGCCTGGCGTTCGCTTTCCGGCACCTTGTGTTTCCTGAGCGGCAGCTCGACCGCCTCGCGGATGGAAGCAGCTTGGTAATATGCGTTCGGCAGCTCCTCGCGACGCACACGGCCGATCATGTCCTCGACATGTTTCAGCTCCCGTTTCACCGACGGGTCATAGGAGACGCCATCCGCTTCGATACGGACGGTTCCGGATGTGGCGGTCAAGGCACCATCCAACAGTTTCAGCAGTGTGGTCTTGCCAGCGCCGTTCAGACCGATTACCGCCACACGCCTGCAATCGGGCGTGATGTCCAGCGTGGTGGCCTCCAGCCCCACGGCGCCATCCTCATAGGTGTGGGCGGCGGAATCAAGATGGAACGTGACGGACGAGGCCGTTGCGGAACGTTTGCCGGAAAACAGCGAATCGAAGAAACCCATACTGCCGATTGTAACGGACCTTGTGCGAATCCTCTCGCGGGGAACCGTGAATGCTTCCGCCAAAGCCGGGACGGAAGCACAGGTCAAGCGAAATAGAATCCGGAGAAATCGTACGAGTATACACGGTAAATGTAGCTCGAGCTGAGCGACATCCTGTATTGCGTGACCAGGCTGCCATCCGACGAATACTGGCCGAACAGCCCCTGCATACCGGAATCGACGAGGATATTGCCGTTGCCGAGCTCCTGTGCGGAGGAAACGTATGGGGAATACGGCACGTTGAACGAGGCGACCTCCGTGTAGGTGCCGGCGTTTTCGTCCACCAGATATCTGCGATATTGTGATCGCGCGGTGTCGGAGGAGAATTCCGTGGAGATGCCGTCGATGACCGACCAGTCGAAGTCGGGGCGTGTCAGCGCGGTGCCGTAGTTGTTGTCGAACATGTACAGGTAGTACTGGCCGTCCGGCAGGGAATCGTCGGCGACGTAGGTGATGGAGTGCTGTCCGCCGGTGTCGGAGAAGTCACCATCCTTGTCGAGGAACGCGGATGCCTCTTTCGTGCCGTCCCACACGGATGGCTCTCCAATCATGTAATCCAGTGTCGGCACGCCTTCCAGATCATTGATTTTGATGATGGTGGATGTCTCGCGGGCGGAGAACAGCGCGGAACCGTCGTCCAACAGCTGAATGGTGTTGCAGTGCAGCCAATCCCAACGGTTCTTGGCGGTGGAATCGGATTCATCGGTGCCTGCATGCGTGGTGGATGCCTTGTAGTCGGCGAACATCTCACCGAAATCAAGCAGGCGCGTCACGCTGCCGGTCGTGGTGTCCAGTTTGATGACTTGGTCCTGCACGGCGTTGTCGCTGCGGTCGAGTTCGGTGGCGAGCAGCACGATGTTGTCGTCATCATCCATCGCATAATCATGATGGAGGATGTAGCTGGATCCCAGGTCGAGGATCTTCTCGAGTTTGCCGAGCCGGTTCATGCCCACCATGTGATGAGTGGACGCGGAGAACCACATCAGACCGTTGTCATCGAACAACAGTCGGTGCGAACGGTAGTAAAGTACGGGGATTTCGCCTCGCAGTACGCCGTTCGTATCGTAGTAGAACATGAAATCCTGTTCGTCGGAATCATTGCCGAGAATCGTATACAGGCCATCGCCGAGATCCTCGCCATCGTCGGCGGTGACGGTTCGTTCGAGCTGGACTTCCTCGCTGCCGAGCTTCGAAGGCCCCTTGCGTGTGATGGTCTTTGTGCGTGTGCCGCCATTGGCGTCGGTGAGGGTCAGCGTGATCGTGTTGGTGACGTCGGGAACGAGTCCGAGCAGTTGGAATTCATGGGTCTTGCTGTATTGCGATTTCTGATACGCGTCGCGTGTGAAATCCGCGTAGCCGTCCGCGTGCACGGTATAGGAGACGGAAACCTCGTCATCAGTGGTGAAATAGACCACCAGTGACGTGGTGTTGGTGCCGTACGGGTTCTCGGCCATGAAGATGTTGTCCTCGGTCGCCTTCGACGCGGACTCCGCCTGTCGGAGCTTGTCGTCCGCCATGGTCTGGTATTCCGTGGTGTATACGTTTTCGATACGCGCGTTGAGCCGTTCGATGCGGTTCTTCCTAATCGCGGCGTCGACATTGCCGTAGCTTGCGAAGCAGACGCCCAAGGACACCACGGTGGCGAGAAGGACCGCCATCCAACGGAAAAGACGCGGATGGCTACGTGGTGATGGAATCGGCTTCATGGTTGGCAACTCCTAGGATTCATCTCAGAGCAAAACAATGACATTTGACACCATTGTCGGTGAAACTCAAAGCAACCCGGAAAAAAAGATTGTAAGAAACCCGAAAGAAACCTGAATTTTTGCCGAAAAAAGCATCACAGCATCGAAAACCATGATCTCACGTCCAAAAACAGGCCGGGATTGTTGCGCAACAGCTCGTCGTCGCGTCCAGGCAGAAACAGCGACAACAGCGTGATGGCAATCATGAACAACAGCAGCGCGAGGAACCCGGCTCTGGCCAGCCAGCGCAGGCGTGGCCGCGTGATGTCCAGCACGCAGGACAACGCAGGCAACGCGGCCAAAGCGAACAACCATCCAAAATCGGTGATGTAGCGCCATCCTAATCCCGCCATACGCGAGTCGAGAACGACAAGCAACAATCCCAACGCCAGACAGGAAACCGACAACTCCCACATGCCACGACCTTCCGTGCCACGCGCCCGCCGACGCAGGAATGGAGCTGCAAAAGCGGCCAAAGCCAATGGCGCGATCGCGAACAAACCTCCTGGCATCGCCTCGGTGAACTCCCAGGACGGCAATGGTGCCGGGCTGACCGCAAGAAAAGGGAATGCGTCCGTGAAGCGCAACGGCAGAAACAGGTAGTAGACGACGGTCAGCACGAGATTTGCCAACGACTGATGATAGTTGGTCATATCCGTGACAGTCATCTGATAAGACGACCCGAAATCGAAAGGAGAACCGAAGCGGACCGCATTGTACGCCAGCAAAGGAACGATCACGGCCAACGCCGGCACCAAAGCCGCCAGCGGGGCGCGAAGCAGGCGCCATGCCGAACCGCGTGGCATCCGCTTCGCGCTGATGGCACGACGGAGAATCTCACGGATCTGTGGCCAGAAGATTACCAACGCCAGCAACGCCACCACAATGAACTGTGGACGGCATCCCAGATTCGCCGCGATGCACACCGATCCGGCGGCCAGACGGGGAAGCGACAACGATTGCACGACATCATCGCCATTTTCCCCATCGGTCGAAACCGGAACACGTTTCGTGGCGCCCAGCCACAGCCATAATCCAAGAGCGCTCAAAAACAGGGAAGCCGCGATGGGCACAGAGTAGAAGTTCGTTCTGTACCACAGGTACACGCCATTGGATGCCAACAACATAAACACGCACAGCATACTGACCGCGGCCACAGGCATATCAGGACGAATCCTATCCACCATGCGGATCACCAGCAGACAACCAAACACCAGAAAACCAAGCATCAGCAACGGCACCGCCGCACCCGATGGCATCATCAACCCGCCGTCGACGAACAACGACGTCACCGCACGATACGGCAGGAACAGCAACAACGCCGGCACCACGCCGAAATACGAATACCAATGACCCCGATAGAACGCGTAATCCCAATACACCGGACCCACACCCTGATCAAGCAGATGTTGACGCGTGCCCACATCATAAGGGTTCGCCGCGTCACGTAATGCATCCGGCGTATCCAAATCCAACCACGTATGACCATCAAGCAACGCCCGGGCCACATAATCATATTGGTCGAAATCATACGTATACATGCCATCCGCATGAAAGCTCAACGGGGCGGCCGCCACCAACTGCCACACCACCACCGCCAAAGTGGCCACCGCGGGCACCGCAAGCAGCACGCCCAGCCACGCACGCTGCCGCACGCTTGACGTGTCCAACGGCACCCGCCACAATCCGGAACCAGGACGCCAAGCTAACACCAACGCCAGCAACGCCAGCATTAAACCAATCCGCAAAGGACTCAACGAAAACGGCACACGCACATTCGCACGCACCGCCTCAAACGGAACCACCGAACCCTCCGGCTCTAGAATCCGCACACACACCGTTCCCCCGGAAGCAGCCGCTCGCACATACTCCGAACGCGGCGAGGACAACGACACCGCCTCGACCCGACCGGGAAGCCGATTCACATCAGGACGCACCTGAACCGTGGACAGCACATGTGCGCCGCCATCCATCGCCTTGCGCACCGCCTGCGACGAAGCCGGAATAACGCGCACATACTCCGACGAGCCATCCGCATCTACCTGCATGTACGCCTGCGTCGGATCAACAACCTTCAACAGTCCCTCATCCGTCCGTTCCAGACCGGGCCCCAACACGTTAAACGCCGCCGAGGAATCACCCGACGCGGCCACCGACCGCCAGAACGGCATATTGCACAACACGCACTCAATCGCCACCATCACCGCAAAAGCGACTACAATGACCACGCACATACGATGACGAGCCTGAAAACGCTGCTTCGAAAAAGTCACGTCATTATTCTAATGGCTTTATGTCGCGTCGGATTGAAAGAATGGCACACATGTCTCACCACACACCATCTGCTCCGGCAAACCAACCGGAACGCAACCGAACCATGCTCGAACGCGTCAGGCAAGGTGTGCGCCAAATCATCAACCAGACCAAAACGGAACACAGCCACGCCAACCCCTTCGGAAAGGCACTCGGCAAGCCCGACGACATCATCGGCGAACTTACCCGCAACGCCATCCGACTCAACCCGCTCGTCAAACGACACATCATCGACGGATTCAACGACGTGCCGGGAAACCTACGCCTCGGATGGGCCCAACTGCCACAAACCCACGGCCACGCATTCTCCATCGGACTATTCACCGACAACGACCACTTCGCGCAGATCGCGCTTGCCGACGGCAAGGCACGTGTCTTCGCCGGCACGGACCCGGACATGGATACGCAGGAGCTAGAGCCGCGTCTTGTCTTCGTCAAGGAGGAGACGCTCACCTTGGCCGATGGTCCAAGACTCGGACATCCGGTCAAAGGCAAGCCGAAAACGGTTCATGCCACACAAGGCGGCGTTGTGGGACGCATGCCAGGCGGCCGCATGATGTGGCTCGCCTCCTGGCTCAAAACAGGTAACCGCTACACGCTCGAGCAGATGCGCGCCAACCTGCCCGCCGACATGCGCTCCGACCTCGAATACCGGGACGCCATCACCATCGCATTCTTCGCCGCATACATGCTGCCCCAGATGAACGGTCTGCTCATCGGCTTCGGCTCCGGCAACATCTTCCGCAGGCTCAACCGCGAGGCCCCCATGGGCGCTATCCGCCGCTCCATTCGCGACACCATGAGCGCACGCTCGCACGGCATGCGAGTCTCCGGGCTGGAAGACTATTTCGCCGACCTGATGCGCGAGGCGCACGCGATCGACGCCGTCCAAGGACTTGAATCAGTGCACGGCGCCGAACCCCTGCACCTGTACACGTCCAGCTACTCCGGTTGCTACTTCTTCGCATGGGACTCGTCACTGCCGTTCCCCGCAGCGCTCCACGCGCTCAACATCGAAGGAAACCTCAACCGTTTCGCCGCGGTCAGCTCATGGCTGGAACGCAACGCGCGCGTCGGAAGCCTGCCCACGGAGGACACTGTCACACGAGCCCAAGCCGCTCAAATCGACTTCGCATTACTGCAAAACCCGGCGTTGATCGCACTGAAACCGGATGACCGGTTCGGTGCGATTCTCGACCCGAACCAGGATGACGGCATCCACGCGGCCGCCCGCCTTGTGGACATCGCAGGCGACTTCAGACGGGAAATCGCGGAAGCGACCACGAATAACACGCTGGGAGATGACCACAGCGCGGACGGAGGCTCCGAATGGGTATACCGTCAGACCATGTCCCGTCTGTTGCGCAGCATGCGCCTGCCATACCGGTTCGACGTCGACTTCAGATGCAACCTCAACGATGGCGAGGTCGCGATCGGCTTCACCTCAGCCGGCGTATCCATGATGCCATCCACCCGATATGATGCCCCACGCCATACTTGGGTGGACCTGACCGCCGCCGAACGCGCGCGTATGAGCGCCGACTACAATCTGCGCGTTGGGCTCATGATGGCCGCACTGAGCTTCGGTGCCGACCCGAATGTCGAAAACGTATCCATGCACATCGACTCGATCGGGCTGGAGGAAGCCGTCGCCGAGCAGGACTCCGCCATCAGCGAGCTGATGAGCGAGGCGCTCAGCGCCTTCGAGCGCATCCGCACCGGAGACATGGGCACGGCCGGATCCAAAGCCGATCCGAAAGACGGTGACTTCCACGGCGACCCGTCACGGCCGACCCTGCCCCGGACCAGCGAAATCATCACGGATCCGGATGACACCGGCACGTCCGACCATGCGGACGCGGATGACACGCTCGACAGCCGATTCGAAGATCTGATGAAAGACATCGACTTCGACGAAATGGCGTTCGAAGTGCCGGATGGTTCCACTGACGGCGACAATGACACCGCACACGAGTCGGAGTCCAACACGGACGAGGCCAACGGTCTGCCCGACGAAGACGACGACCCAATGGCGCAGCTGCGCAAAAACCCGACCGTGCGCAACCTTGTCACCGTCACCTTCACCCGAAACGAATTCCTGAAACGAATCCAAACCAACGGACTTGCCGACCCCACCGAAACTTACCGCATGTTCGATGCCGAAATGGACGTGGATAGCATTGGAGCGCTGAAGCCCATCGACGCCACTTTCGACCTGCGAGATAGTCGATTCTCGCCAGCCGGCAGCCAAGAGGAGCCCGAACTTTCCGACCTGCGTTTCAATGACCGCACCGCGCAACTCTTCGGTTGCGACGACATGATGGGACTGTCCATTCAACGCGCCGATCTGCTGCAACGTGCGGTAGGGGAATTCCATCGCCTCGCGCAAAGCGACGGTATCGAATCGGTCGACAAGGCCAAACAAGCCATGGACATCATCAACGCCATCAGTGACCCCGAACTGACCGAGCTGGCCCCACAGGTCACCAGTGCGCTAATCGACGGCAACGACACCCCCGACTTCTCCTTCGCGCTTGCCGACTCGCTTGATGCCGACAGGCTCAAGGCCCGCGACCTGCTGTTCTCCGGCGAGATCGACCAGGCCATCGAAACCGCCCAGGCGGCGTTGGATCGCATGGACCAGACGTTCGAGACGAACCCCGGCGTGCCCCGCTACTTCAATTCATACGCGGAACGCGTCATCTACAACCGTATGTTCGCCACCAAGGACGAACGTACGGTGCTCATTCCCGACAACCTGTTCTATATGCACATGGAGCTTGCGGACGTGCTCGCGCAGGTCAAAGGCGTCGACGCGGCCCTGCCCCATCTCAACGCCATGGTCCGCTATGCGCCCGCCTACCCGCTGTCGCATCTCAAGCTCGCCGTGCAGCTGGGACGCGCCGAGGATTGGGATCCGGCGCGTGCGGCCTGTCTCAATGCACTGAACGTAGCCCTCGACCGTGAGGACGCGTCGTTCGCCTACTACCGGCTTGCCTATGCGGAATGGATGTGCGACCGCTTCGACATCGCGGCCGCCGCGTACATCATGAGCGAGGAAATCGCTCCCGGGCGTATCCCCATGCTGGAAGGTGAGTTGCAGGAGCTGATGGGACGCGCCCAATCGCAGTGCATACCGGTGCCGACGAATGTGCAGGAAGCCATCCACGTGCTTTCCGACGCGGGCTTGCCGGTATGGCCGAACACGCCGGTCGCTCCGTTGATGCATAAAGCCGCGCGTGTCTGCGTGGACGAAGGCATGTTCGTGCCGGCCCGTACTCTCTCGGTCGCGGCGATGCGTATGGATTATGAGGACCGCGACGGCACGGACGTGGTGCAGATGCAGTTCCTGCGTTCTCTGAACAACTGACGTTGGATGACGATAAATCGAACATTTATATGATGATGGATGCCGATTCGGGCGCCTGCGGATGCGACGTGACGGCAACGAATGGAAAGCGGTGGAAATGACGAGTCGTGATGATTCCGAACAGCTGGCGTGGGATTTCGACGCTCCGGAAAGCGCCGGCGATTCCACGGCGGTCGTGGCCGATGAGGGATTGATCTCCTTCGCTCCTGGCAGTGAGCAATGGATTGCGGCATTGCAGCCGACCGATGCCGATGCGATGCGCCTCGACAAACTTGACGTGGCTTCGTTGAATGCCGAAGAGGCCGCGCGTCTGTGGGCGCGCGTGGCCTCTTGGGTGGAATCGGACCAAATCGCATATTATATCGACGACGCTCCCGTATCCTCCGATGCCGCGTACGATGCCCGTCTGCGTTGCCTGCAATCGCTTGAGACACAGTTTCCATCCCTTGACTCGCCGCAATCACCGACCCACCGTGTGGGTGGCACGTTCTCCAATGACTTCGCTTCCGTGCGTCACCCCTCACGCATGATGAGCCTCGATGACGTGTTCTCCCTTGAAGAGCTACGCGAATGGTACGACGGGGTGCTCAAGGGACTGGACTGGCCGGAATCGAAGCCGCTGCCCATGACCTGTGAGGTGAAGATCGATGGTCTTGCGTTGAACCTCATCTACCGCAACGGCGTGCTTGAACAGGGATTGACGCGAGGCGACGGCGTGACCGGTGAGGACATCACACTCAACGTGCGCACCATATCCACCATTCCGCAGAATCTTGCCGGTCCCAAAGAGGACATTCCCGAATTCGTGGAAATTCGCGGCGAAGTGTTCATGCGTTGGGACGATTTCCACACGCTGAATGCCGAGAACGAGGATGCTGGCCGCGCGCCGTTCGCCAATCCGCGCAACGCCGCCGCGGGAAGCCTGCGACAGAAGGATCCGCGCATCACCGCCACTCGCCGCCTGAGCTTCTATGCGCATGGCATCGGTTCGCTGCGTTGGGGCGAAGGACGTGGAAAAGACGGCCATGATGTGGTCAACGACCAGTCCGAAGCCTACGAACTGTACAAAAAGTGGGGCGTCCCGGTCTCTCCCCACAACCGCGAGGTCACGTCGTTCAAGGAAATCCTCGACATGATCGACTATTACGGCGAACACCGAGGTGACATCGAGCACGCGCTCGACGGCATCGTCGTGAAAGTCGACGATCTGGGCCTGCAGCGTTCCCTGGGCGCCACATCACGCGCGCCGCGTTGGGCCATCGCCTACAAGTATCCGCCGGAAGAAGTCAACACCGAACTGCTTGACATCACCGTGCAGGTGGGGCGCACCGGACGCGTGACTCCGGTGGCGATATTGAAACCAGTGTATGTGGCCGGTTCCACCGTATCCCGCACCACATTGCACAACCCATTCGAAGTGGAACGCAAAGGCGTGCTCATAGGAGACACCGTGGTGGTGCGCAAAGCCGGCGATGTCATTCCCGAACTCGTCGGCCCGGTGCTGGAACGCCGCAAGGGACGAGAGGACAAACTGCACAGGTTCGTGATGCCCACGCACTGTCCGAGTTGCGGCACCGAACTCGCCCCGGCCAAGGAAGGGGACAAGGACATCCGTTGCCCTAATGTGGAATCCTGCCCGGCGCAGCTGACCGAACGCATCATCAACCTTGCGTCACGCAAGGCGTTCGACATCGAACATCTGGGAGACCAGTCCGCCATCGCATTGACGAATCCGGAGGAGGACCGCCCGGATTCCATCGACACCTACGCGCCGAACATCACCGAGATTCTTGTGAAGCCTGGCGAAGAGCCGGAACCGTATGAACCGGCAATGGGTCTCGAGCTGCCCGTTCCTCAGACGCCGGTGCTGTCCAGCGAGGCTGGATTGTTCTCATTGACGGCCGATGATCTCAAAGACGTGCGTGTGTGGCGTGAGGCGCCGATCATCGAGATTCATGAATCGACCGCATCGAACGGCAGGACCAGGAAAGTACGCAAACGCGTGGGTGGATCCGGCTTATGGCATCAGGTGCCCGCATTTTGGACGACACCGACTCCGGCGCGCAAACGTAAGGAGACTGACGTCGATACGAATGCGGAGTATCCGCAATACGTCGTGCCGGACGATGCCGTGGTGGTCCGTGAGGAAACGAAGGTAATGCGCGGAGGAACGTCCAGCGTACAACCGGTGTATATCCGCCCGGCGGAGAACACCCGGAAAATGCTGGACGAAATGAATAAGGCCCGGCACGTCGACCTGTGGCGGGTATTGGTGGCGCTGTCCATCCGTCGTCTGGGACCGCCCACTGCACGTACCATCGCCAGCGCGTTCGGAACGTTGGATGCCATCGAACACGCCACGGAGGATGAACTGTCGCAGATCGACGGCATCGGTCCGGAAATCGCCGAATCCGTGGTCAAATGGTTCGCGGCCGCTCGACAGCCCGGCGACTGGCGCGGGGCTGTGCTCGACGCATGGAAGGCCGCTGGCGTGGGAGTGGGACAAGCTCAGACCAGCGGCCTGCCACAGACTCTGTCCGGCAAAACAGTGGTGGTCACCGGCTCACTTGAGGACTTCTCTCGTGATTCCGCCAAGGAAGCCATCGTTCTGCGTGGCGGCAAGGCAGCGGGATCAGTCAGCAGGAAAACGGATTGGGTCGTCGTCGGCGAGAATGCCGGGTCGAAGGCCACGAAGGCCGAAGAATTGGGTATTCCCATGCTCAATGAGGACCAGTTCAAACAACTGCTTGACACGGGAACTGTGGAATAACCGCCGCAATATCTGGCATGCCGTGCCGCGACCCGCTACTCTGGTACGCGGCACAAGGAGGAAACATGAGCGACGAGCGCACCATCGAAGCGCGCATCTATGAACGGTTGAGCAAGGTGATCGACCCCGAATTGGGCAGGTCCGTCACCGATTTGGGCATGATCGCTGCCATTGATGTCACGCCGGTGACAGGTGAAGACGACACGTACGACGTGCGCGTGCGGGTGGAATTGACCGTGGAGGGTTGCCCGCTGTCGCAGGCCATCACCGACCGAATCAATGAAGCGGTTGTCTCATATCCCGACGCCACACTGGTACCCAGCATCGAAGTCGGCTCCATGAGCCAGGACAAACTCAGCCAACTGGTGGCGGGCCTCAAATCGGAGCGCAAACAGAATCCGTTCAACAAGCCCGGCATCAAAACCCGTATCTTCGCCATCGCATCCGGCAAAGGCGGTGTGGGCAAATCGTCCGTCACCGCCAATCTGGCGGCCACATTCGCGGCGCTCGGCTACGATACCGCCGCCATCGATGCGGATATTTACGGTTTCTCACTGCCACGGCTGTTCGGCGTGCATTCGCAGCCCACGAACCTGAATGGCATGCTCATGCCGGTCAGTGCATGGGGTGTGAAACTGATTTCCATCGGCATGTTCGCCGGAGCTGACAGGGCCATCCTGTGGCGCGGTCCGCGGCTGCAGCGTTCGCTGGAACAGTTCCTGGCCGACGTGTGGTGGGGTGAACCCGACGTGCTGCTGCTTGATTTGGCTCCTGGTACCGGCGACATGGCGATTTCCGTGGCGCAGGCCTTGCCGAACGCCGAATTGGTGGTGGTCACCACGCCACAGCCGTCCGCTTCCGACATCGCGGTGCGTTCCGGTCTGGTGGCGTTGCAGGTGCCGATGAAGGTGCGCGGCGTCGTGGAGAACATGAGCTATTACGAGCACAAGGGTGAGAAACTGCGCATCTTTGGAGAAGGAGGAGGCATGCGAGTGTCCGAACAGCTGACACACAGTCTCGGCTATGATGTGCCGTTGCTCGCGCAGCTTCCGCTGGAGCCCGAATTGCGTGAAACCGGCGAGGCGGGACGTCCGGCCGTGTTAACCGAAGAAGGCGCGTTGCGTACGGACGGTATCGGAAAGACATTCAAAGGACTTGCCGAAGCGCTGATGCGCATGCCGGCCTAGGGTTCCGATTGAGTGATTCGCCGTCGATTCACATATCGTCGGCGAATCACGAAGTGAGACGATTCCGGCGTATATCCTGGGATGCATGTAATGTCGGGGCCAGACACGGGGGCTATATGGCTGAGAAGAAGCAACCGCTTCGACCGTATGAACGTATACCGGACAATGCCGGCGCACGGACGTCATCCGAATGCCCGTGCCTTATCTAAGAGAGAAAGGCGCATTTCCTATGACTGAGCAAGAACAGTCTTCCGCAATTCGCAAGCACAGCAACAAGTGGCGTGTGGTCGATATCGTCGTGACCGCCATCATCGCCGTCGCATCCGGCGTGATTTTCTGGGGATGGGACATCGTCTGTACCGCTCCATTGGCCATCTTCGAAGCTGTGACCCCCGGTTTTGAGGGACTGCTCAACGCTTTCTGGCTGTTCGCAGGTCCTCTGGCCGCCATTATCGTACGCAAGCCCGGTGCCGCGCTGTTCGCGGAGACCCTTGCCGCGGCGATTGAACTCACCATGGGCAACCAGTGGGGCGTCGGCGGCTCCCTGATTGTCGGCATCATGCAGGGACTTGGTGCCGAAATCGGTTTCGCGATCTTCGCATACAAGAAGTGGAATCCACTGTCCTCCGCCATTTCTGGTGCTCTCGCGGGAATCGGCTGTGGTCTGTACTACTGGCTCACCAATCCGGCTTGGAACGCGTTGCGTGTCAGCATCTACCTAGGCACGTCCATCATCTCTGGAGCGGTGCTTGCTGGTGTGGTGATGTATTTCCTGCAGGTGGCCATCGCCAAGACCGGTGTGCTTGACCGTTTCGAATCCGGTCGCACGCAGGAACTGGTCTGACCTGCCGATGAGGAGTGAATCCCGCATGCCGCTATGGTGTTGCGGGATTTTTCTTGTGTCATCGCAGGACATGATGGGGAGATACGGCATGGTGGGCAACAGAAAGGGCGATGAATGACTACTGATGTTCAGAATATGACCGCGGCCCGGGTGACCGCGCATGATTGGGGATGGAGACATGCCTCACGTAAGGATTTCGCGTTGCGGCATGTCGACTTCGACATCAAGCCGGGGGAGCGTGTGCTGCTGCTCGGCGCTTCCGGGGCGGGAAAATCAACGTTGATGTCCGGCATGGCCGGCGTGCTTGGCGGCGATGATGAGGGCGAGCGGGAAGGCGAGCTGCTTATCGACGGCGTCGATGCCCGCGAGACGCGTGGACGTTGCGGTCTTGTGCTTCAGGATCCTGATTCGCAGACGATTCTGGAACGAGTAGGCGATGACACCGCATTCGGCTGTGAGAATCTGAATCTGCCGAAGGATGAGATCTGGCGTCGAGCTCGGGCTGCTCTCGATCTTGTCGGACTCGACTACATGCCGTTCGACCGTTCGACGAGAGGGCTTTCCGGCGGCCAACGCCAACGTCTTGCACTGGCTGGCGTGTTGGCCATGCATCCCGGACTGCTGCTGCTTGACGAGCCCACCGCCAATCTTGACCCGGACGGTGTCAAGGAAGTGCACGATGCCGTCCGCCGTGTGCTCGAGCAGACCCATGAGACGCTGGTGGTGGTGGAGCACCACATCGACGTGTGGCTCGACTTGGTGGACCGCGTCATTGTGCTTGGCAAGCCTGAGAAGGATTCGCACGTCGGTGGAGTGATAGCCGATGGCGCTCCGGATGAGGTGTTTGGCCGCATGTCGCGGACGCTTGCCGATGGTGGAGCATGGGTTCCGGGACGTGCCATAGAAAGCCACGCGCCCCGTCCAGAGCACCGTGAGCCACATGATGTAGTGCTGTACACGAAGGATTTGAGCTTCGGCTATGATTCCCCTCTCGGCGAGCATGTCGATCTGCAATTCCATGCCGGCGAGGTGACCGCGTTGATTGGTCAGAACGGAGCGGGCAAATCCACGCTTGGTCTTACTCTGGCGGGTCTGCTCAAGCCGATTGCCGGACGGGTATGCATGGTGGACAATCTTGTGCCCGACCATCGTGAGAATAATGTGACCACATGGAAAAGCCGTGAATTGCTGGGGCGCGTCGGCATGGTGTTCCAGGAACCTGAACACCAGTTCGTGGCGGCCACTGTACGCGATGAAGTGGCCATCGGTCCCAAAACCATGGGAAAGTCCGATGCGGAGGCATATGCCATTGCGGACACGCTGCTGGAACGGCTGCAGCTCTCCCGTTTCGCCAAGGCGAACCCATTCACCCTGTCGGGCGGTGAAAAAAGAAGGCTGTCCGTGGCGTCCATGCTTGCCGCTGCACCGAAAGTACTGGTCATGGACGAACCGACGTTCGGGCAGGATTTCGTCACATGGACCAGCATGGTCCGGCTTATCGCCGGTGTACGCGATCAAGGGTGCTCGGTAATCATGATCACCCATGACGAGCCGCTCATTACGGCGTTGGGTGCACGTCGCATTCTGGTCAGCGTGGGGGAGTGAAATGGAAGAGGTCAACAATAACGACGGACAGACCGTGAACGGACAGATGGAGACCATCACCGTGGTGTCCCACAAGAACCGCCGCAAGGATGCGAAGCCGGCGTCACCGTCATGGTTCGTGGCGAAGCTCAATCCGGTGAGTCGCTTCATCGGTGCCCTGCTGCTGTGCATTCCGATGTTCTTCACACTGGATGTCGTTTCGGCGTCCGTGGCGTTCGGATTGGAGATGCTTCTGCTGTGGATCGGCGGCGTGGCTCCCTGGACGGTACTGCGTAAGACCTGGCCCGTTTGGATAGCGGCCGCGGGCAGCTTCATCTCCGTGGCATTGTACGGCAAGACCTCCGGCGAGGTGCTGATCAACCTAGGCGGAATAATCGTTGTCTCCCAAGGCTCTCTCTATCTGGCGTTGGCCACGTTCCTGCGTGTCGCCGCAATTGCAGTGCCGGGTGTGATTCTGGCTTTGGGCCTTGATCCAACCGATCTCGCCGACGGTCTTGTGCAGATTCTGCATCTGCCGCAACGTTTCGTATATGGTGGTCTTGCTGGTATGCGCATGTTCACACTGCTGCAGGACGATTGGCGTGCGCTCGGCCAATCGCGGCGTTCGCGTGGTCTTGGCGACGGCAGTACCATCAAACGTGTTTTCTCACAGGCATTCAGCCTGCTCGTCGTCTCCATCAGACGTGGCACGAAACTCGCCACCGCCATGGAAGCCCGAGGGTTCGGCTCCGACGCGCCGCGTAGCCAGGCGAGGGAATCGAGACTGCATGCGGCCGACTGGCTGTTTTATGCCATCTGCATTGCCGTGCCGGCAATCGCATTGATCACGGCATATTGCACAGGTTATTGGCATTGGGCGTTCGACAACGTATCCAGCTGACGGTCGGATGCCTGATTCGAAAAAACGCTTCCCGCGAATGTCCTGATAAGGATGACGCGGGGAGCGTTTTTCGTCAATGCGGATTCATGGAATCCCATCCGCGGGCAAATGACTATCTGGCGAGTTTGTCAAGCAGCAGTGCCTCGGTGATGACGTTGTTCTTCAATGCCGGCAAACTGATGGATTCGTTCGGGCTGTGTGCGTTGGCTTTCGGATCTTCCGGACCGGTGACAAGTACCTGCGCCTTCGGGAAGATGCGTTGCAATTCCGGAATGAACGGAATGGAGCCGCCTTCGCCCTTGTTGACCGGAGCCACACCGAAGGCCTCCTCCATGGCGTCCATGGCGTCCTTGGTGGCTTCGGCATCCGGATCCATGGCCCAGCCCATGCCGTTGTCAAGCTTATCCACCCACACTTCGGCGCCGAACGGCGCGTGCTCCACCATGAACGAGGCCAACGCGTCCTGCGCCTCCTCCGGACGCTGGTTCGGCGCGGTGCGCAGGCTCAGACGGAACGTGGTCTCGGGGGAGATGACGTTGAAGGATCCTTCCACAGGATGCGCGTCGAAACCTATGACGGTGACGCTCGGCTTGGTCCACAGACGGGAAGCCAACGAGCCGGTACCGGCGAAACGATACGATTCGACGGTACCCGCATCCGCGCGCACGGTCGCCTCATCCATATCGCGCTGCAGACCGCCGACCGGTTCTTCGGAAGCGATGCCAGGCACCGCCAAATCGCCGTTTTCGTCATACATGGAGGAAATCAGCATCGCCGCGAGCGTGTTCGCGTCGAGGATCGGACCTCCGTATTGGCCGGAATGCACCGGATGCTCCAAAGCCTTGACATGCACATCGATATCGGTGTTGCCACGCAGCGAGGTGGTCAACGACGGAATCTCGGCGGACCAGTTGCCAGAATCGGCCACGATGATCACATCGGAATCGAACTCGTCCCTGTGGTCTTCGATGAATGGGATGAAACTCGGCGAGCCCATCTCCTCCTCGCCTTCGATGAACACCTTGATGTTCACCTTCAGTTCGTCGCCCAGTGCCTTCAGAGCACCGGAATGAATCGCGATTCCGCCGCCGTCATCCGCGGCGCCACGACCGTACAGTCGCGTGTCGATTTCAGTGCCGACGAACGGATCGGTGTTCCATGCGTTCGGATCAGGCACCGGTTGCACGTCATGATGCGCATACAGCAGCACAGTCGGTGCGTCGTCATCGACGATTTTCGATCCGATGACTTCCCATGCGCCCGGCGTGCCGTCCGGATTGCGCGATTGCGCGACCTTGGCGTCGACGCCGACCTCGCGTAGCTGCTCCGCAACGAATTCGGCCGAACGTTTCATATGATCCGCGGTGATGCCTTTCGCGGAAATCGATTGCAATGCTATCTTCTTGTTCAACACGTCGACGATGCGGCTGAAATCCGCCTCGACGCGTGCACGAATCTCCTCGGCGCGTGAATCTGCCATAATCCCGATACTCCCTATATACAACATATGTACGCGTCATGGACGCGGTCGAATTTCGTTAACGAGTGACTATTGTATCCGGCTGTCATGGCCCGTCCAACCGGTTTCAGAAGCGGTGTCGGGGACTTTGCCGGGCGTCGATACGTCACCTTACGCTCTATAGGCATGAGTTTGTTTAGCAAGAAGGAGCAGCCTGCTCAGGAGGCCGCTGAGGACCAAAGCGAAAAGCCGACGTCCGGCAAAGGCCGTCCGACCCCGAAACGCAAGGACGCCCAGGCGCAGAACCTCCGTCCGCTCGTACCTAAGGATCGCGAGGCGAGCCGCAAGGCCGCGAAAGCCCGTATGCGCGCGCGTGAAAACGCCGAATACGATGCCATGCAGAGTGGTGACATCAACCATATGCCGAAATCGGAGCGTCTGCCATGGCGCGTCTACATCCGCGACTATGTTGACGCCCGTTTCAATCTGGGAGAATTCTTCATCCCGGTGGCGTTCATCATCCTCATCGGTTCCATGATTGTCACCTATGCGTGGCCTGCCATGGCATTGCCGCTCATGCTGATCATGTACGTTTATCTGTTCGCCGTGATCATCGATGTGGTGATTATGTGGCGCAAACTCAAGAAGAAGCTCATCGAGAAGTTCGGCGAGCAGTCCGTGGGCAAGGGTATGCGTTCCGGCTCTTACGCGTGGAGCCGTGCCATCCAGATTCGCCGTTGGAGGCTTCCGAAGCCGCGCTATCCGAAGCGCGGACATTGGCCGGAGTGACTTGCAGCGAACAAGTCGCCATTTTTTTCAAGCCGTCAGCGAACAGCCGACGGCTTTTCCATTACCATGGAAAATATTATGTGCCGGAGGAAATCATTCGCTCCGCCGGCGCGTGCTCGTATCAATGAGGAATGAATCGGGATTTAACAATGGCTCAACAGCATTTCGATATCGCTATCATCGGAGCTGGCCCAGGCGGCTATTCCACGGCGTTACGTGCCGCGGAACTTGGTAAAACGGTGGCGTTGATTGAAAAGGATGCGACGCTCGGCGGCACATGTCTCAACCGCGGCTGCATTCCATCGAAGGCGCTATTGACCGCCGTCCATAGCGTCGAAACCATACGCAATGCCGAACGTATGGGCATTAACGCCTCGTTGCAAAGCATCGATTTCGGCAAGTTGCGTGATTTCCGCGTTTCCACGGTGGAAACGATGACGAAGGGATTGACGGGACTGCTGGCACATCGCGGCGTTACCGTATTTCGGGGAGATGCTGTGTTGCGTGGTGCGCACACGGTGGATATCCTGCCCGCTCAGGGGCAGACGCATGTATTGCGGTCCGTAAAGGCTGAGGTCTTCGAGCCCACTGATGCGCAATTCACAATTGTCGCAGATGATATCGTACTGGCAACCGGTTCGCGGCCTCTCGCGTTGCCCGATAATCCTTTCACTGGCGCTTTGATTGATTCCACCCAGGCTTTGGAACTGAACACGCTTCCCGCCAGCGCGGTCATAGTCGGAGCGGGCGCGGTGGCGTTGGAATTCGCGTCGCTGTGGAACGCCGCTGGTTGCAAGGTAACGTTGCTGATTCGCAAGGATCGGGTGCTCTCCACTTGGGAACGCCGCACGTCGATGACGCTGACGCGCGAATTGAAACGCAGGGGAGTGGAGGTGATCACGCGCACCGCTGTGGAGCATGTGGACACCGGAGCGAATCTGGGCGCTACCGTGCATTATCGGCAGAACGATTCCACGGAAGAGCGCGTCGCATATGGCGAGGTGGTTCTTGCCGCCATTGGCCGTGTGCCGAACACCGATGCAGACTGGTTCCGTTCCAGCGGTCTTGCGCTTGACGACCGCGGTTATGTCGTCGTCGATGGATTCGGACATACGAATCTTGATGGCGTGTGGGCTTTGGGAGACATCACTCCCGGACATGCGCTGGCGCATCGTGCGTTCGAACAGGGCATCACCATCGCCGAAAAGATCGCCGGACTCGACCCAAAGCCGGTACTTGATGAAACCGTGCCTCAGGTGGTGTTCTCCTTCCCGGAGGCTGCAAGCGTCGGACTGACGCTCGACCAAGCGAAAACCCGTGAGGATGTGCTGGAGCCTGAAGAAACAGCCTATCCGATGCTGTCCAACGCGCGCATGCTGATGAGTGGCGAAGGTGGATCGATGACCATCGTCAGCGGCGAATTCGCCGACGAGCCAAACAAACGAGTGGTGCTCGGCGTGCATATCGTCAGTCCGATCGCAAGCGATCTCATCGCGGAAGCCGAGCAATTGGTCGGCAATCATGTGCCACTCGCCGATGCCGCACGATTGATTCATCCGCATCCCACATTCAGTGAGACGCTCGGCGAGGCGCTGCTCAAAGCGGACGGGCGGCCATTGCATACGAGATAGGGTGTGCGGGAAGGTGCGCACGATGGTATGGCCGCACACCAAATGGCATGGTTCCTGATAGACTACCATCCCAGTGCGTGTAAACGAACCGTCAAGCGAGGAAGTCGATGGCAGATAAAGCAGAGAAAAAGAAGCAGAAAAAGCAGAGCACCATCAGCCAGATCATTCAGATCTTCAAGTACACCCACGCTGAGGACAAGGCACTCCCGTGGCTGTGCGGAGGTGTTTTTGTGGCACCTATCATCGTGTTCGTCGTGCTGGGCATCGTATTCAAATGGTCGGCGATCGGTTGGATCACCTCCATGATTCTTGCGATTCTGCTGGGTGTCCTGTTCGCCACCATGATGCTCACCAGGCGCGCCGACAAGGTCGGTTATGCCAAAATCGAAGGTCGACCGGGCGCAGCCATCAGCGTGCTCGGCAACATCAACAAGGCCGGCTTCAACTTTCCGCAGGAGCCCGTGTGGGTTGATCCGAAGACCAAGGATGCCATTTGGCGTGGTACAGGCTACAACGGCATTTATCTGCTGGGCGAAGGCGAGTATGGTCGTGTCAAGCGTGCCATGGATCGTCAGGAGCAGCGCATCAAGGGCGTGACCGCCGGCTCTGATATTCCGGTCTATCGCATGTACGTCGGCACTGGTGAAAACCAGACCCGGCTCAAGGATGTGCGTAAGGTCCTGCTCAAGTTCAAGAGCTACCAGCCGACCCATCACAAGAACAAGCTGATGGCCGCCATCCATCCGAAGACACGTTTTGTGCTTACCAAGACCGAGCTCACCGTGCTTAACGAGCGTTTGCGTACTCTGCAGCTGAAGAACGGTATGAGCGTGCCGAAGGGCGTCGATCCCATGCATCCGCAGCGTATCAGCCGTCGTGCGATGCGCGGCCGCTGATAGGACGGAATCGCGTCTTCTTGTTAGAAAAAGCTCCGATCGTGCCATGAGATCGGAGCTTTTCCATATTTGACACACCTCCATGTCCATTAATTGAACGTCGATTGCATTACCCCGGAAGATGGCGCGCGAACGTTTGTAACAATCGAATCCCGTTTTTTCGCGAAATCACCCTACGAATATGTCATTACGAAACATTCTCGTAACCCAAGTGGCGAGTGAGCGAAACGAGCGGCCATAGACTAAGAGCCTGTAAGCAACTTATTCGAAAGGAGCGGTCCCGTGACTGCACTTGAAACCAAGGCTGATGCTGAGGCCCTTATCAACAAGGAAGGCATTGAATATGTCTCCGTTCGCTTCACTGATCTGATCGGTGTTCAGCAGCACTTCACCGTGCCGGCAAGCGAATTCCTGAAGGATGCCTTCACCGACGGCATGCCGTTCGATGGTTCTTCCGTGGAAGGCTTCCAGGCCATCAACGAGTCCGACATGAAGCTGGTGCCGGATGTTTCCACCGCATTCATCGACCCGTTCCGCAAGCACAAGACCCTTGACGTGGCCTTCTCCATCGTCGATCCGCTGACCGACGAGCCGTACTCCCGTGATC
Organism: Bifidobacterium sp.; assembly: GCF_050874245.1. GTDB lineage: Bacteria > Actinomycetota > Actinomycetes > Actinomycetales > Bifidobacteriaceae > Bifidobacterium. Next base: position 27,484 of record NZ_JBNMKH010000021.1, read on the forward strand.
CGCGTCAGGTTGCAGGCAAGGCAGAGGCCTACCTGAAGTCCACCGGCATCGCCGACACCGCTTCCTTCGCTCCGGAAGCCGAGTTCTTCATCTTCGACAAGGTGCGCTTCGAGAACTCCATGCAGCGTTCCTTCTACGAGGTGGACTCCATCGAGGCTCCGTGGAACTCCGGCATCGACACTGAAGATGACGGCACTCCGAACATCGCGTTCAAGAACTGTGTCAAGAAGGGTTATTTCCCGGTTCCTCCGATTGACCACACCCAGGATCTGCGCGACGACATGGTCGCCAACCTGCAGAAGGTCGGCCTGATTCTCGAGCGTTCCCACCACGAGGTTGCCGGCGCTGGTCAGCAGGAGATCAACTATCGCTTCAACTCCCTGCAGCATGCAGGCGATGACCTGATGAAGTACAAGTACGTTGTCCACGAGACCGCCGCTCTGGCAGGCAAGGCCGCAACCTTCATGCCGAAGCCGATCGCAGGCGACAATGGTACCGGCATGCACTGCCACCAGTCCCTGTGGAAGGACGGCAAGCCGCTGTTCTACGACGAGAAGAACTACGGTGGTCTGTCTGACATCGCCCGTTGGTACATCGGCGGCCTGATTAAGCACTCTTCCTCCGTGCTGGCCTTCACCAACCCGTCTCTGAACTCCTATCACCGTCTGGTTCCGGGCTTCGAGGCGCCGGTCAACTTGGTATACTCCGCTCGTAACCGTTCCGCCGCTATCCGTATCCCGCTGGCTGGCACCTCTCCGGCTGCGAAGCGTATCGAGTTCCGTGCTCCGGATCCGTCCTGCAACCCGTTCCTCGCCTTCTCCGCACAGCTGATGGCTGGCCTGGACGGCATCCTGAACCACATCGAGCCTCCGGCACCGGTCGACAAGGATCTGTACGAACTGCCGCCGGAAGAGCATGCAGGCATCAAGCAGGTTCCGAGCTCCCTGGCTGAAGCCATGGACGCCCTTGAGGAAGATCATGACTTCCTCACCGCAGGCGACGTTTTCACTGACGACCTGATTGAGACTTGGCTGGGCATCAAGCGCGGTGAAATCGACCAGGCTCGCTTGGCTCCGACCCCGCTGGAGTACGAGCTGTACTTCCACATCTGATAGCCGAAGCCCCTGAGCTCTACTGCCGACTGGGTTTCAGAGTCCAGTATAGGCGTCAGGTGTACTTATGGTGCACCTATGTCGGAAAAGACATGACCCCTGCACGACTCGATGAGAGCCATGCGGGGGTCGTTGTCGTCTTTTCGGGCCGGATTTCGTCACTGCGGCCGCTCGGGCAGGGAGGAGATCCAGACGTTCAGGCCGCACAGGGCAGCAGCCTCGGGCATACCCAATAGCGGCCGGTTCTCAATGGGAATAAACGGCTTCTCCTTGGACGGCAAGGGCCGCAAGAGCCCGACCGTGCGAAGCAGGCCATGTTGTGCGAGATGGCGAGACAGCTGCCGTTGCCTGTCGGCACGTCCGACGTGTAGTCCGTTAAGAGCACCGGTAGCACCATGACTGTGTCTAACTTTGACAATGACCTGTGTCTGATCGTCGACTTTAATGGTAGCCCGATGATTGGGCGTGCCATCGTCAAATCCACGGCAGATAAGAATGCAAATGGTTCCAATGGCACCAAGGACACCTTCCAGGAGGGAGAATTGTCGCGGCTGAGGAAGTCGAACGCACGGTCGCCGTGGTGCATCGGGATGGAAAATATTTTTTATGGGCAGATGTATTTTTCATTTGACATTCCAATGTCTCCTTCGCGATGCATCGATTAGGCATGCGATTCGACGCGACACTTCCGACACGCAATGTTGGTGACATATGGCATAATGGTCACTTGGCAGCGGAACCTTGTGTTTACGATGCCGATCCCCCATGGTGTAATGGCAGCACACGGGTCTTTGGAACCCTTTGTCTTGGTTCGAGTCCAGGTGGGGGAGCTCGGATAACGGATTCTCGTCTTTATGCGAGAATCCGTTTTTTCTGTATTTAATGGCGATTGCGAACATTGCCTTGACACATCCGAGGGATTGGGCAGGTCTTGGACGGAGACAAGGTGCGCATGACGCCGAGCCTGCATCTCCGTAGGCCTTTCGTATGCGAAGGGCGGAGATTCGTAGTACATTGTCCCTGACTGGCCCCGGAACGCGACAAAGTCCGTCATTCCAATGTCGTGAAA
>NZ_JBNMKH010000022.1:0-29431 GCF_050874245.1 Bifidobacterium sp.
GAAACCTCGAAACTCGGCATCTTCACGCCGGAGAACAGACGGGCCACGCCCCACAGTTTGTAGTTCTGCCGGGCGGAATCCTGCTTCAGCACCAGCAGACGCTTGGACTGCTGGTCCTCGGTGGTCGTGGTGATCGAGAACACCGTGCGCGGCCATCCGCTGTCCGTGGAGATCACGGTCTGCGCCAGATCGGTGGGGATGGTGGTCTTGCGGTCAAGGTTGCCCGTGGCCCTCGCCACGTTCAGCTCGCTGGTGCGGATGTCCAGTTCCGGCCCTTCGAGAATCGATCCCAAGGTGGCGACGTCGAGATTATGGTTGCACTGGTCGAGCGTCGAGAGAATGCCCGTACGGATCTTCTTCTCCTGCTTGGCCGTCAGAACGGGCGATGTCTGGTTCGTCGACGACGTCTGGACCGGCGTGGGCAGCTGCCCTTCGCAACCGCACAATCCAACGGTCAGTCCGGCGGCAAGTACGGCCGCGATAATCGCGTTGCTGCGTCTTCTCATCGCTCTGCCTCCTCCGACTGGTCGTCGGACTCCGTTTCGGACGTTTCCGATGCCTCTGGTTCTTCTGTTTCCGCCGAATCGTCGGTTTCGTCCGGTTCCGCAGACTCGTTTGCTTCCGTCGGTTCACCTGCCTCATTCGAAGCTTCCGACACTTCCGACGCTTCCGTTTCGGACGTTTCGGACGTTTCGTCCGATTCCGTCGAATCCGTCGATTCCGCTGATTTCGTCGAATCGGAAGTCGTTTCGACTTCCGCCGGTTCACTTGCTTCCGCCGATTCGGACGAATCGTCTGCCGTCTCTTCCGTCCGCGGATTCTCCGCTTGCGTCTCTTCCGCCTGCGGATCATTCTGCACTTCGTCCAACTGACCTGACTGCGGCGCGGTGGATTCCGTTTCCACAGGTTCCGCGGCGGATTCGGTTTCCGTAGATTCCACGGTCTGCGCGGCCTGCTGCGCTTCGGACGATTCCTCGCGGGCGAGTCGGGCGAAATACGCCATCAGCTCATCCTGGGAAATCACGGAAGTCGCCTCCACGTCATCCTTCGGAGCGGTCACAGCAGCGGAACCACCAACCGCATTCTGCTGGTCGGCGACCAGATTGCGGTTGGCCGGATCGATGATCTTCGGCTGCGCAGTCTCCTCAGGCTCACTCGAAGCGCCAGCCGCGTGGCTCGCATGGCGACGACGACGCTTCGGAGCGGCGCCACCGCTGAACGAAGCGCTTGCTTCGGCATTGCGCACCCATTCGGCGACCTCCGTATCGTCGCCTTCCATGGTGCCGGCACCTTCGACCGAAGCGAAGGCACGGCGATGACGGCGCTTATGCGGAGGCATCGCGAACACGGAAGCGGAAAGCACAGCGAGAATCACCAGCAGACCGCCGACAAGATAGAACGGCATGGCGAAGTCGGGAACGGAACGACGATTCCAATCAAGCGAAATCGTGCCGGCCTTGCTATCGCCGAAATCAATCAGCGCCACGGAATTGCCGGCATCCTTCGACGACGATTCCTGAATCCGCATATTCACCGAACCCGTGCCGCACTTCACGGAACGCCACATGTCGGAATCCTTGAACGCAGTTTGGTTCGCGGAGGCATCGGGATCACCCTGCGCCGCGGAACGTCGTGCGGACAGCGTGGTCCAATCGGACAAACCGGTGATACGCGTGTACTTGGAACCGGCGATCCAGCCGGCGACGTCACGCGCGGAGCCCAATGCGATGCAGACTTCGGTTTTCGCATCCTGTGATTTCACGGAGGCGACGACATGGTCGTCCACCAACTGCAGCACATTCGGGTCGGTGACGGCGTATTGCGTGCCTTTCACCGACGTCGTGGCCGCGATTCTGCTATCCGGCTTCCACACGGTCGCGTTCAGCGCGCCAAGCACGATGCACGTGATGGCCAACAGACCGAAGATGGGCGTGACGATGCCACGCATGATCTTCGCGTGCCGGGTCGGGCCCGCCTTAATCCGCGGCTTCTCTTGTTCTTCCTGCGATAAAGTCATAGCACTCGCCATTCTACAGTGCCCACCTGCAAAAGCCTGAAAACTGCATGAAAATCAAGGTTTGCCGCTATGGTTGACCCTATGCGTAAATCACTTCTTTCCAAGGCCGTCACGGCAGCCTGCGCGATGGTTTTGTGCCTCGGCGTTTCGGCGTGCGGCGGCAATTCCGACGCGAAAAACACCAAATCGGATTCGAAATCCTCTTCATCCTCAGAGAAAATCGAGATGCATCAGATCGCCGGAGTGACCGCCAAGGGCGAACTCGGCAAGAAGCCGACCATCTCCTTCAAAACGCCCATGACAGTCGAGGACAACAGCTACGTGGTGCTGCAGAAGGGCGATGGCGCCCAGATCGAGGACGGCGACCGTGTCTGTTCGCAGGGCATCGCCGTCAGCGTCAAGGACGGCTCCCAATTGGCCAGCACGTGGGAGAAGAATACCCCCGACTGCTCCACGGTGGTCACATCCGACACCAGCCAGATGAAAGAGGACTACTACAAGATCTTCAAGAGCCTCAAAATCAACTCCACCGTGGCGTTCGGCGTCAACGACTCGAGCTCCACCGGCTCCTCGTACCTCATGGTGCTCACACTGGTGTCCAAGTCGAAGGATCTGAAGAAGGCCACCGGAGACAAGGTGGCGAACGTGCCCGCCGACCTGCCGAAGGTGACGCTCGCCAAGGACGGCAAGCCGTCGATCGATATGAACGGCTACAAGGGCTCCGATTCCCTGGTCTCCCAGGACCTCATCAAGGGCAAGGGCGCGGTGGTCAAGGACACGCAGACCGTGGTGGCGAACTACACCGGCTGGCTGCTTGACGGCACACAGTTCGATTCCTCCTGGGATCGCGGCTCATCTTCCACGTTCTCGCTTGACGGCGTGATCGCAGGCTGGAAGCAGGGTCTGGCCGGACATACGGTCGGCTCGCAGGTGCTGCTGGTCGTTCCGCCGAGCCTTGGCTACAAGGATCAGAAGCAGGACAAGATTCCGGCGAACTCCACGCTGGTCTTCGTGGTCGACATCCTCGCCGCCTACTGATTCAGCTGGCTCCTCCAACCTTCTAATGAAAAAGCCTCCCACTCGGGAGGCTTTTGCGTTGCCTGGTTTAATTTGCGGAAAATCGACCTTGCAATGTGTCACGATTCAAAAAATACGGCAAAAATAAAAATCGTGACACATTCGACGAAGAATCACTACCCCCTTACTTGTGTTTTTCATGCGATTTGAGCCGAAAAAGCCAGTTAGAGGGTATGCAAATCCAAACAAATGTGTCACGATTCAAAAAACGGGCCGAAAAATCGAATCGTGACACATTTTCGTCGTCACACCGCCCTGGACACCGGGAAAAACGCGCACCGTGCCGAAGCGCAGGTAACGCTCCGTTGCCGCGATTTCCGGAGTTGGAAACCAAGACCAATTAGAAGGAATCGCGGCAACGCGTGCGGTACCAAGGCGTACCGAAGGAAGGAGTACAAAAGGTACGCCGACTAAGGTGCCGGCTTGCGCCGCCCTTCGCGGCATAGCCGCTCACTTCGCCTATGAACAGTCCACTGGACTGTTCATTTCACGGCTCAGCGCAGGTAACGCTCCGTTGCCGTGATTTCCGGAGTAAGTACTAGAAGAGTCTTAAGGAGTCGTCTTCGGTGCCCTTCATTTCCTCATAATCGAGGATCAGGCATTTGAAGCCACGGTCCTGCGCGAGCACGCGGGCCTGCGGGGTGATGGTCTGCGCGGCGAAGATGCCGTGCACGGGGGCGAGCAGCGGATCGCGGTTGAGCAGGTCGCAATACCGCGTGAGCTGTTCGACGCCGTCGATGCCGCCGTTGCGCTTGATTTCGATGGCGACGTGTTCGCCGTTGCCGTCGATGGCCATGATGTCGACCGGTCCGATGGCGGTCGGATATTCGCGTCGGACCAGCTTCGCGCCTTCGCCGATGCGTTCGATCTGCTCGGCCAGGTATTTCTGCAGGTGGTCTTCGACGCCGTCCTTGATCAGTCCGGGATCCTCGCCCAAATCGTAGGTTTCATCCGAATAGATGTGCTGCAGGGTCACTTCGAGCACATCATTCGATTTGTCCGCCGAGGCGCGGATCACTTTCTGCGGCACCTCGGTGTCCACGTCGTCGTCGGCGTGGTCCGGGGTGATGTCCTTGATGCTGCAGGGCGCGGACATCCAGTTGAGCGGCTTGTATGAGCCGAGTTCGGAGAAGATGAGTAGGCTGTTGTCCGCCTTGATGAGCAGCACGCGTTTGGCGAGCGGCAGGGAGGCGTTCAATCGTCCGGAATATTCGGCGGAGCAGTCAGCAACAATAATTCGCACGAGGCACTACCCTACCATGCGCGCGATGACGGGCGCACGATGACGGTGGAAGCGAAGGCAAAAACAAAGACGGCCCGTCGAATCGCAATACACAATGCATTGCTATCGACGAGCCGCCTGACGTTTCAACGGAACCGGATTATTCGGCCCGCTTGACGTTGGTTCCACGCTCGACCGCGACGGTGAGCTTGTTCGAATCGAAGGAGATGAAGCCGTCGGTCACCTCGAAGGAGAGACGTTCGCCTTCAGGATCCACCACGACGATGGTTCCTTCCTTGATCACGGTCAGCACAGGCTCGTGGTCGGGCAGGATGCCCATTCCGCCTTCGGAGGCGGGAATGGTAACGGACTTCGCCGTGCCGTGCCACACCGGGTGGTCAGCGGCGACGATGTTCACCTGCAATGTCGATCCGGCCATCACGCACCGTATTCCTTCTGCATGTCGTGCCACTTCTTCTCGAGGTCGTCGATGCCGCCGATGCCGGAGAACGCCTGCTCCGGGACGTCGTCATACACGCCGTCGCAGATGCGGGTGAAGGCTTCGATGGTCTCATCGGCCGGGACGTAGGAGCCCGGACGGCCGGTGAACTTTTCGGCGACGTAGAAGTTCTGGCCAAGGAACTGCTCGATCTTACGGGCGCGGTTCACGGTGGTCTTGTCCTCTTCGCCGAGCTCGTCGATGCCGATCAGGGCGATGATGTCCTGCAGCTCCTTGTTACGCTGCAGAATCGCCTTGACGCGGTTGGCGCACTCGTAGTGTGCCTGGCCCACGTAACGCGGATCGAGGATTCGCGAAGTGGAGCTCAGCGGGTCGACTGCCGGGTAGATGCCCTTGGAGGCGATGTCACGGGACAGCTCGGTGGTCGCGTCCAGGTGGGCGAAGGTCGTCGCAGGCGCCGGGTCGGTGTAATCATCGGCCGGCACGTAGATGGCCTGCAGCGAGGTGATGGAGTGGCCACGGGTCGACGTGATGCGCTCCTGCAGGGCGCCCATCTCATCGGCCAGGTTCGGCTGGTAGCCCACGGCGGACGGCATACGGCCGAGCAGGGTGGACACCTCGGAACCCGCCTGGGTGAAGCGGAAGATGTTGTCGATGAACAGCAGCACGTCCTGGTTCTGCACGTCACGGAAGTACTCTGCCATGGTCAGTGCGGTCAGCGGGACGCGCAGACGGGTACCCGGCTGCTCATCCATCTGGCCGAAGACCAGTGCGGTCTTCTCAAGCACGCCGGCCTCGTCCATCTCGCCGATCAGATCGTTACCCTCACGGGTACGCTCGCCGACGCCGGCGAACACGGACACACCGCCGTGGTTCTGGGCCACACGCTGAATCATTTCCTGGATCAGCACGGTCTTGCCGACGCCTGCGCCGCCGAACAGACCGATCTTGCCGCCCTGCACGTACGGGGTCAGCAGATCGATGACCTTGATGCCGGTTTCGAACATCTGGGTCTTTGATTCCAGCTGGTCGAATGCTGGCGGGTTGCGGTGGATGGGCCAACGTTCGGTGACCTTGACGGTCTCGCCGGGCTTCTTGTTGAGGATGTTGCCGGACACGTCGAACACGTGGCCCTTGGTCACGTCGCCGACCGGCACGGAGATCGGGCCGCCGGTGTCAAGCACGGTCGCGCCACGGACCAGGCCGTCGGTCGGCTTCAGGGCGACGGTGCGCACGGTGGAATCGCCAAGGTGCTGCTCCACCTCGAGGGTGATCTTCTTGGTGGTCTCGCCCTCTTCGTGGACGCCGGTGCTGTTCAGCTCAACGGTAAGTGCATTGTAAATGTCGGGCAGGTGGCCCACCGGGAATTCGACGTCGATAACCGAGCCCTGGATACGCGTGACGCGTCCGGCGGTCGGTTCCGCAGCCGTCTCGGGAGCCGCTGTGGTCTGATTCTCAGCCATATGCGTTCCTACTCTTCCTTCTTGTTCAGCGCATCAGCGCTGCCGATGATTTCGGTAAGTTCCTGGGTAATCGAAGCCTGTCGCGAAGCGTTGAGCTTGCGCGTCAGGTCGTCGATCAGGCTGCGGGCGTTGTCTGTAGCCGTGTGCATGGCGTTCTGTCGGCTTGCAGTCTCGGATGCCGCTGCGGTGAGCAGGCATTCATGGATACGGGACTGAATGTACTTCGGCAGAATGGCGTCAAGCACTTCGTCGACGCTCGGCTCGAACGCATACAGCGGAGTCGCGGCATCGGCATCGGATTCCGGCACGGGACCGGAGTCCGGCTGGTCCGGAAGCACGAGCTCAACGGGCAGCATGCGCAGCACGCGCACCTTCTGTACCACCATGTTCACGAATTCGGTGAACACAATGTAGAGTTCGGAGACTCCACCCTGGTCCGCCGGCTTCATATAGGCGTCCAGCAGTGCCTTCGAGATGGACTCTGCGACTTCCACGCCGGGCTGGTCGGTATCGCCTTCCCAAGTGCCGGCAACATCACGGTTGCGGTACTTGTAATACGTCACACCACGACGACCATACACATACAGTTCCGGCTGCTTGCCCTTCTCATCGAGTCGGGCCAGCAGCGATTCCGTTTCGCGGATGATCGAGGAGGTGTACGGACCCGCCATACCACGATCCGAGGTGAGGGCGAGGACAGCCACTCGGGGGTTGTCCTCGTCCTTCTTCACAATCGGATGATCGATATGGGTGTGGGCCACCAGCGCTTGCACGGCGTCGAAAATCGCATCGGTATACGGCTTCGCGTTCAAGGCCACGTCACGTGCCTTGGCGATGTGCGAAGACGCGATCATCTCCTGCGCGTTGAAGATTTTCTCCAGCGACGCGGTGGAGGCGATCCTAGATTTCAATGCGAGTTGCGAGCCCATGAATCACTTCTCTCCTGCGACGATCTTTTCCTGCTCGACCGGAGTGGCGTTCTTCGTGTCGGGCTTCTTCTCGACCAGCGGCTTGCCTGCGCTGGTCACGAAGGTCTCACGGAACGCTTCCACGGCCTTGTCGAGTGCAGCCTCGGTGTCGGCGGTGAAGTCCTCGGTCTCGCGAATGGTCTTGAGGATATCGGTGTTGTGGTCCAGATAATCCAGCATGCCCTTCTCGAACGGAAGCACGTCGGCGATCGGCAGGTCATCCATCTTGCCATGGGTGCCGGCCCACACGGACACGACTTCCTGTTCCATCGAGTACGGGGAGAACTGCGGCTGCTTCAGCAACTCGGTCAGGTGGGCGCCACGGTTCAGCTGGGCCTTGGATGCCGCATCCAGATCGGAAGCGAACATGGCGAAGGACTCCAGAGAACGGTACTGCGCCAGCGAGATCTTCAGCGTGCCGGAGACCTTCTTCAGGGCCTTCGTCTGCGCCGCGCCACCGACTCGGGACACGGAGATGCCGACGTCCACAGCAGGACGCTGGTTCGCGTTGAACAGGTCGGACTGCAGGAAGATCTGGCCATCGGTGATGGAAATCACGTTGGTCGGAATGTAGGCGGACACATCGTTCGCCTTGGTCTCGACGATCGGCAGGCCGGTCATCGAGCCGCCGCCGAGGTCATCGGAAACCTTGGCGCAACGTTCGAGCAGACGGGAGTGCAGGTAGAACACATCGCCCGGGTAAGCTTCACGCCCCGGCGGACGACGCAGCAGCAGGGAAATCGAACGGTAGGCCTCGGCCTGCTTCGACAGGTCGTCGAAGACGATGAGCACGTGCTTGCCGTTGTACATCCAGTGCTGTCCGATGGCGGAACCGGTGTACGGTGCGATGTACTTGAAGCCTGCGGAATCAGAAGCCGGGGAGGCCACGATGGTCGTGTACTCCATGGCGCCGGCCTCTTCCAGGGACTGCTTCACCGATGCGATGGTGGAGCCCTTCTGGCCGACGGCCACGTAGATGCAGCGGACCTGCTTCTTCGGGTCTCCGGATTCCCAGTTGCGCTTCTGGTTGATGATCGTATCGATTGCGATAGCGGTCTTACCGGTCTGGCGGTCGCCGATGATGAGCTGACGCTGGCCACGGCCGATCGGCGTCATCGCGTCGATGGCCTTCAGACCAGTGGACAGAGGCTCGTCAACCGGATGACGATGCATAACGTCAGGTGCCTGGGCCTCGAGAATACGACGGCCTTCGGTCTTGATCTCGCCAAGACCATCAATCGGGTTGCCTAGCGGGTCCACGACGCGGCCAAGGTAGCCGTCGCCGACGGGCACGGAGAGCACTTCGCCGGTACGACGCACTTCCTGGCCTTCCTCGATGCCGGTGAAATCGCCGAGGATAACCACGCCGATCTCGCGGGCGTCAAGGTTGAACGCCAGGCCAAGCGTGCCGTCTTCGAAGGTCAGCAGCTCATTGGCCATGCAACCAGGCAGTCCCGTCACGTGCGCAATGCCGTCGCCAGCGGTCGCGACGTAGCCGACCTCCTGGGTCGGCGTGTCCGACGGCTTGTACGACTCGACGAACTCATCGAGCGCCTTGCGTATCGTGGTGGGATCAATGGTAAGTTCTGCCATGATCACTCCTTATTGTTGTTTATAAATTCAGTCAAGTCTTGTTTCAGGCTTGTTCACCGTGCGGCTCGCCGTCAGGCGGTCGCCTTCACCGTGCGCTGAAGATGTTGCAGCTGTGCGACCACCGTGTTGTCGGTGACCTCGTCACCCACCTGGATGCGCATGCCACCTATGACGGTCGGATCGACCACCGAGTTGATGTGCACCGGATGGCCGGTCTTCGCCGAATAGACGGCGATGAGCTTGTCGACCTGCTTCTCGCTCAGTGGCTTCGCCGTGGTGACGGTGACCATCGATTCGCCCATGTGACGGGAGAATTTGTTGATCAGCCACTGGATGGTCTGCAGATAACGGCGGTTGCGCAGGTTGCAGGTCGCATGCTCGGCCAGACGCTTGGTCACCTTGTTGAAGTCCGCGTTTCCGATCAGGCTGTAGAGCAGCTTGACGCGGGCTTCGGCGGGGACGGTAGTGTCATACAGCTTGCTGCGTACGACCGGAAGGTTGAGCAGTGCGGAATGCAGCTCTGCAAGCTCGACGGAGACCTGCAGGGTCGAATTCGTGTGGTCCGCGTAGTACATCATGCCATCCACGCCGAAATCCTCGGTGGCGTTGGCGATGTCGGACACGCGGCTCCAACGGCGGGCCACCAGATCGGACATGATTTCCATCGTCAACGGATGGGCCTCATCTCCAATGAGGGTCTTGACTACCGCAACCTTGTCTTCGACTGGGCGCGACGGGTCGGTGAGGGCACGTTCAAGCTGGACGTTGTGGTCGAGCGCGTTGGTGATCGTGAACAGTTCGTTCCCGATGCGCCATGCGTCCTCGCCGCTGTCACGCAGCCTGGGGGCCAGCGAGTCACGCGAAACGCGGTCTGCGATACGCGATGCTTCTCCTCGCATTGGTCACCTCCCTTTCTTGAAGGTTTCGATCACTTCTTGTCGCTGTCCAGATCGGCGATCATCTGATCGATCATCGTCGACTGCACGTCGTCGCTTTCCAGCTTGCTTCCCAGGATCTTGCCGGCCAGTGCCGTTGCCAGCACGCCGACCTCACCCTTCAGGCTCACCAGAGCCTGCTGCTGCTGCGATTCGATGGAACGCTGGGCTGTGGCGGTGATCTGCGCCGCATCGGCCTCCGCACGGGTGCGCGCGTCGGCGATGATGTGGGATGCCTCCGCACGAGCGTCGTCGCGGATCTTGGAAGCCTCGACGCGCGCGTTGCTCAGCTGGGCGTCGTACTTCGCCTTGGCTTCGTCGGCATCCTTCTGGGCCTGTTCGGCCTTGGCGATGCCGCCTTCGATCTTGGCTGCGCGCTCATCGAACACGGCCTGGAACTTCGGCAGGAAGAACTTGTAGAAGAACACGGCGACGATGATCAGAATGATCAGCGACCAGAAAATGTCGTAGCTTTTCGGAAGGAACAGATCCATCTCGCTAGCTGCGGTCACCATAGTGTCTTCCTCCTTTCACGTTCGTTTGCGTCTTCGGTGTTACCTTGGAAATCAAGTCTTACTTGATGAAGGCGAGCACGAAGCCGAGCAGTGCCAGCACCTCGACGAATGCCAGGCCCAGGAACATGAGGGTCTGCAGACGGCTGCCGAGCTCAGGCTGACGAGCGGTGCCTTCGATGGTCTTACCGATCAGGATGCCCAGACCGATGCCAGGGCCGATTGCGGCGAGGCCGTAGCCAACGACGTTCAGGTTGCCGGCAACCTCAGCGAGGGTAACGATATCCATGATTGTTTCCTTTCTGGTTATTGCTTGACAAGAAGCAACACTTAAAAAGCCGGTGGTCAGTCGATCTCCGGATAGCTCATATTGATGTATGCGGTGGTCAGGATGGCGAAGATGTAAGCCTGCAGGCAGGCGACCAGCGCCTCGAACAGGAACATGAACATGCCAGCCGCGAAGGTGATGATACCGAACGGCATCATCAGCTTGTTCACCACATCAACAAGGAAGAACTGCGTGGCCGAGAGGCACAACGCAAGGATCAGATGGCCCGAGACCATGTTGGCGAACAGTCGGATCGTCAACGAGAACGGGCGGATAATCAGCAGCTCAAGCAGCTGAATCGGGGACAGCAGAATATAGATCGGGGCCGGAACGCCCTTCGGGAAGATCTCGTCCCTCAGGAAGTGTCCAAGGCCCTTTTCGCGGATGCCTGCAATCCAGTACTGGCAGAAGCACCACATGGCGAACACCAGAGGCAGCGTGATGGACGCGCTTGCCGCGATGTTGAAGCCCGGGATGATGCCGCACAGATTGAAGACCAGCAACGTGCAGAACACGGTGGTGATCATCGGCACGTAACGCTTGCCACGCAGCTCGCCCATCACCTGATAGACGATGTTGTCGCGGACAAACTCGATCAGCCATTCGACTGCGCCCTGCCAACGGCCGGGGATGAGCTTTGCACGGCTTGCCGTAATTCCGAGAACCAGCAGCATGATGACGGTCGCAAGGATACGAACGAGGATGATGCGGTTGATGGCGAACGGCGTGCCTTGAAAAACAAACGGATCGGGAAGGAAGTCATTGATGCTCGGCATCTCTGGACCATCGGCGATGGCCAGCATGCCCTCTCCCAATGCACTAATCATTCACGCCTCCTGCTCTTGTGTCAGCTGTCAGTTTAGCCCAACAGCCGAGTCGAATGTGACGTTCCGGTTACCAAAACCGCAACGTCCTTCGGGAATATGCTAACGCGACCGTAAACGCGTTCGCATACAAGCCCCGAACGGCTGGAAAGGATTATTAGCCCGCGTCTAGACAACGTCCACACACACGGACAATCCCTTACTGCCGTAAGGCTCAAACCGGCGTTTCACATTGGTTGCGATTAATGTCGCGATTATTAGACACCGCCGCGATTTCCGTCGATTCTTCCATTTTGAATTGTATGTCTGCTTCATCGTTAAAACGTTTTACCAAGCATATCGCACGATACACGTCACAACAAAACATGCCGCGTCCCATGAAAGGACGCGGCATACAACGATGGAAAACACGTGGAATATGCGCGGGAATATATATGGAATCAGCCACGGATGACGCCGTAGCCGTCATGCGAGAACGGCGTGAACGCGTCGACGCGCGGAGAGCCGGGCTCGTGACGGATCGACCTGTCGGTGCCGAGCCTTTTCTCCGCACGCAGGCGCGGCACTTCGGCCAGATCGTACGGCGTGGTCTGATACACCCAATTCAGCCAATTGCGCCACAGCAGATTGGCGTGCGCGCGCCAGGCGAACAGCGGCTCGAGCTTCGGATCGTCATGAGGGAAGTAGTTCTTGGGGAACGGCACATTGGTCATGCCCTTCTTCATATCCCGCTCGTATTCCTCGGCGAGCGTGTATTTGCCGTATTCCCAATGGCCGAGCGCGAACACCTCGGAGAAGTCGCGGGTGGCGATGAGTCCCGGGCCTGATTCCGGACCCCAAGTGAGCACCTGCAGTTCGGGGTTGTGGGCGATGTCTCCCTCGTTCACTCCGGCCAGACGCGAGTGCGGCTGCAGGCAGATCTCGTCGAAGCCGTTGGTCAGGAAGCAGTATTCGTCCTGCAGATACTGCGGGAACACGCCGAAGATCTTCTTCGGCAGCAGCTCCTTGTGCACGCCGTAACGGTAGTTGAGCGCTCCCATCGCGCCCCAGCACAGGTACATGGTGGAGAAGACGTGGGTGGAGGCCCAATCCAGGATCTGCTTGAACTCGTCCCAGTAATCGACCTGCTCGAAGTCGAGATGCTCGACGGGCGCGCCCGTCACCACGAGACCGTCGTAGTAGTTGTCCTTGAACGCGTCGAGCGTCTCGTAGAACTTGACCAGGTGGTCGGCGCTCACATGCGTGGCTTCGTGGGTGGAGGTTTTCATGAAATCGACCTCCACCTGCAGCGGGCTCTTGGAGATCAGGCGCAGCAGCTGCGTCTCGGTCTCGATCTTCTTCGGCATGAGATTCAGGATCACCAGCTTGAGGGGGCGCACGCGCTGACGCTCCGCTTCGGGCTTTTCGAGCGCGAAGATTCGTTCGGAGTCGAGGATGTCTCTGGCCGGAAGGCCGCTGGGGATCTTGATAGGCATGTCTCCTATTATGGTGCGGGCACGGATATGGCGCATCCGGGAACGCCTCGGAGTGAACTTCGACGGTATACGAAAAATGGATGGCGCGTTATCCGATGCGCCTTTCCACTAGGTGCGCGGTATGCGACACGCCGATTTGACATTACCCGCCATATCCGTAAAGTAATAAGAGCTGTCTCAAGGAAGACAAGCCGACGCGGGGTGGAGCAGCTCGGTAGCTCGCTGGGCTCATAACCCAGAGGTCCATGGTTCAAATCCATGCCCCGCTACCAATCAAAACCGGAAACCACATGGTTTCCGGTTTTTTGTTATTCAGCCAAGCCCAATCCTTTTCTACCCGGCCGCACACCATCGGCACCGTCGGACCGTCAATATCGCAATATCGCCCGAAATCAAT
Source organism: Bifidobacterium sp. (assembly GCF_050874245.1). Taxonomy (GTDB): domain Bacteria; phylum Actinomycetota; class Actinomycetes; order Actinomycetales; family Bifidobacteriaceae; genus Bifidobacterium. Next base: position 13,272 of record NZ_JBNMKH010000022.1, read on the forward strand.
CGGGTCACCACCGTAGTGAAGCGATTGCATCGTATGTGACTAAAGCGTTTTACCAATCGCTAGTGAAGAATTTTATGGTGGCCGCACGCGCGCTCACTATTAAAAAGGGCTTCGCGGGATGAACACCGATACCTCTATAATCGGCTACATGGAAGAAGAAACATCAAGCGCGAAGACACGCGCAAAGGCAACCGCAAAAAAGACAGATAAGACATCAGCCAAGACGACAACGGCAAAAACGGCACGGACCGCCGTGAAAGCAGCCAAGAAGCCAGCAAGCAAACGCACTTCCAAGCCGAAAACAGCAGCGACGCGAACCATCGGCGAAACCCCAGCACCAGTCATCAAGCGCACCAGCCCGGAGCAGTTCGGCCGCGTGAACGTCCTGGACATCACCCCGAACGCCGAAAACGGCCTGTATCCGGCCCGCGTGGAGCTCGGCGAGGCCTTCAAGGTCACCGCCCAGGTGTTCATCGAAGGCCGCACCAAGGCGGGCGCCACCGTATCCGTGCGCAACACACGCGGCACCGAGAAGGCCCGCTTCCCCATGACCTGCACCAACCCCGGTCTCGACCGCTGGGAGGCGATGGTCAGAATCGGCGAACACAGCGACCTGAAACCGTGGGACGACGGCTACGCCGAAATCAAACGCCAGCTGGGCGAATGGCACATCGTGGTCGAAGGCTGGGAGGACACCTATGCCTCCTGGCTGCATGACGCGCAGATCAAAGTCAAGGTCGGCGACGATGTGGAGAACGCGCTGGAATCCGGCGCGCAGCTGCTGGAACGCTGGGCGGGCGCACGCGATTCCAAGCTGACCGCGGCCGACAAGAAGACGCTGCGCGAAGCCGCGAAAACCGTGGCAGACAAGTCGCTGGGAGCCGACGAGCGTCTGGCGGCGGCGAGCGGCGACGCGATCGCAAGCCTGCATGAGACCAATCCTCTGCGTGACGGCCTGAGCGAATCGAATCCGCAGCGCTTCCGTGTGGAGCGTCCGAAGTCGAGCTTCGCCGCATGGTACCAGTTCTTCCCCCGTTCGGAAGGCGCGTATTACGACGCTGACGGCAAAATCGTGCAGGGCACGCTCAAGACGGCGTTGTCCGGCCTCGACCGCGCGAAGGCCGAAGGATTCGACATCGTGTATCTGCCGCCGATCTTCCCGATTGGCGTGACCAACCGCAAGGGCCGCAACAATTCGCTGGTCGCCGGCCCCAACGACCCGGGCTCCCCGTTCGGCATCGGTTCCGAGCTTGGCGGCCATGACACCGTCGACCCGCTGCTCGGCACCATGGATGATTTCAAGGCGTTCTGCGATTACGCGCACAAGCTGGGCATCGAAGTGGCGCTCGACTTCGCGCTGCAGTGCTCCCCCGACCATCCGTGGGTCAAGCAGCATCCGGACTGGTTCCGCACCAAGCCGGACGGCACCATCGCCTTCGCCGAGAACCCGCCGAAGAAGTACCAGGACATCTACCCGATCGACTTCAATGCCGACATGGAGGGCATCGAGGCCGAAGTGGAACGCATCATGGACCTGTGGATCAAGGCCGGCGTGACCATCTTCCGTGTGGACAACCCCCACACCAAGCCGGTGCGCTTCTGGCAGGACGTGATCGCGGCCGTCACCAAGAAGCATCCGGAGACGCTGTTCCTGGCCGAGGCGTTCACCCGCCCGGGCATGATGCGCGCACTGAGCTACGCGGGCTTCACCCAGTCGCACTGCTACTTCCCATGGCGCAACACCAAGGAGGAGCTGCAGGAATATCTGGCGGAGACCAATGGCGACGAAGGCTTCTACCAGCACAACACCTTCTGGCCATCCACGCCCGACATCATGACCGCCTATCTGCGCGACAACGGCATCGCCGGCCACGCGGTGCGCGCGGTGCTGGCCGCGATGGGAAGCCCAAGCTGGGGCATCTACAATGGCTATGAGCTAATCGAGAACAAGCAGCGTCCGGGCTTTGAGGAACAGATCGACAACGAGAAGTACGAAGTCAAGGTGCGCGATTGGAGCGAGGCCGACAAGTATGGCATCGCCGAACTGCTCACCTCGCTCAACAAAATCCGCGCCGAGCATCCGGCATGCCGCAGCTACCACAATCTGCACATCCTGCCGAGCGATGACGCGGGCGTCGTGGCGTTCCTGCGCCAGACCCCGGCCGAACTGACCGGCACCGGCAAGGCGGACACGGTGATCGTGGTGGTGAACCTCGACGGCCACAACGCGCACCAGTCCATCGTGCATATCGAGCTGCCGGACTTCGGTTTCGCCACCGACAAGCCGCTCAAGGTGCGTGACGAGCTGACCGGACGCGAGTTCGATTGGAGCTGGGACAACTACGTCTCGCTGGCTCCGTGGGCCGATGTGGCGCACGTGCTGACGGTGGTCGAGGACTGATTTTCGGTCGGCTTTAACAAGAAGCGCGGGCAAGCTCATTTTTGATTGGCTTGCCCGCGCTTCTCGCATGCACCCAGCTATCCGCAACCCTGTGACCCTAGAAGCAATCGGCATCAGGGAAAGACAGGACCCCATCCGACATAAGGTACAGATGATCCGCGATTTGAGATAGCTCATCACTATGATGACTGGCAATCAATATGGTTCGCCCCGCATCACGCTGGCGCCTCATCTCCTCCAGAAACACTGCGACAGAATGCTCATCAAGGCCGTTGGTCGGCTCATCGAGCAAAATCAAAGGCTGATGTTCCATCAATGCCTGCACGATCGCCAGCTTTTGTCGCATACCCAAGGAGTAAGATCGCACTTTTTCCTGCGCGTGGTCCCGCAAGCCAAATAGCTCCAGCAAACGCATGATCTCACGCCGATCAAAGGCGTGGTTAATGTCAGCAAGATAGCGAAGGTTCTCCATAGCGCTCTGACCAGGGATGAATCCAGGGTTCTCGATGATTACTCCTACGGATTCAGGTAATTTCTTATTGAATTCCACAGGTCTACCACCAATGCTCGCCGTACCAGTATCCGGCCGGATAAAACCGCAAATCGCACGCAACAGCATTGTCTTTCCTGACCCATTAGGACCAACAATGCCGTAAATGTTGCCTCGTTCGAATTCAGCATTCACGTCACGCAATACCGTTTTGCGTTTGATGGTTTTCGTAAGATGATGCACTTCGACGTACATTTTGTCATTCCTCCTTTGCATTGCGCCATATTGCAACCAGCATTTTGTCTTACTGGAATTCAATACATTTCCACATGCTCGAAAACAATGAGATTCACCATAGCGAGCACCAGAAAAAGAACCGTCAAAACAGGTGCCCAACATGGAATGACGCCAATCCACGAGGATATTAACCATCGCCGAGCCCCATCCAACGAAAGCAACGCAATATACAGCGCCGCAGCTGCGACATAACCCATCACCCGGCAATTCAGTAAATAACCAACATTGATAATGAGCATCAGCACGGCAAGCGTCAAAGACGCGCAAATCGCAGTCGTCAACAGATGCTCCTGTCGATTCCCAGGAACAATCATTAACGCGATGATTAATTGCACACCAGTGAACAGGACGCAGTAGAACAGCAGCAGCGCGCAATATCGACAAAAATGAGACCATCCTCGATGACTTCTGACATATACCAGATAATCAGGAATCATCAGATATTCAGAGCACTGTTCCAGCGCAAGCGCTATTCCCCCGACCATAAACAGCAACGGATACATGTTCAATGCAAGATCCGGATGGCTCATCGCAGGGGCAATGCGAAACATCCCCATAAAGATACTTGTATCCTGTGCGCTGTAGTAAAAGCGTGAAGCGAATATGGCGTAAATGACAAGTATCAGCATTCGCAGACCTTTTTTACGGCCACAAACCTGTCCAATGCGACAAATACTGCGACGGATAGCACACATTAGCTTTTCAACCGATCTCTGGAATTGAACACCATGATGCAGGCCATGACGAGCAATAAGCAGAATCCGAAGCATGGGATGACTTGGCAGATAACAATATCCGACCAATCCGGACTGATCGGATACCAAAAATAGAACATCATACGATCCGCTCCATCGACCAACGGAGTCAATAGCCACTGCGCAATCGCAAAGAACGCGATCAGCACCGCGGCGACATGTTCCATGACCAATCCCATGTAGCTCAACAATAACTGGACCAACCCTATTGAGATATTCATCATCAAGCATTGAACCACCAGCATCGCAGTCAAAGACCAGTGCAGAACAGATGCGGTTTGTCTCTTGACAACGAATTCCATGACAGCAAAAACAAGGCCGCCATATGCGGCGCATATGCAAGACATCACGTTCAGCCATATAACATTTTCGCCAAGCTCGTCACGTGGATTACGACGCACCAATTCAAACGTCCTGAATCGGACACAGCCCAAACACATTGCCATCAAACAAATTGGAAGCACTGCGGCAGAGGCCCCCTGCTTCATGAATCCGATATAGTCGGATACGAAATCGTGAGGGTCAAACAATAATGAAATGCCATACGCAAACCCCACCACCATAACCAATATGGCACTGATTCTCATACCGATAGTGGAATACCGCACGGAAGCAAAACCATCACAAAGCATCACGATGCCTTTCCACACACACCAGCACGGTAGACAATGCCAGCAAAAGCGATATCGAAAGCACAATGCCCACATAATTTTGCCAACGCACAGAAGCGTCCGCACCTGGAGCAAAATCCAAAAAGATGACGTGGCTCCACTGGTCCGGTATCCTACCCCCCGTAAGAGAAGGAAGCATCCACCACACAAGACTCAGCACGAACGGAACCAATACTTCCGTATATTTGCGTTGCATGAAAAAGGACACGCCAACGGACACCGTGGAGAAAAGTCCGGCAATCACAAATATCAACAACACCACGCATAGTATGCATAACACCTGATTGAACCTATACAACGGATATATCCAAGAATCAGAAGAAATCAAAATATATTTGCCGCTATGCACACGCCCTCACGCATCCGCCGATACACCATCGATAAAGTTCAAATGAGGATTGCGCATAGCAGCTATTGACAGATTCGCAATCATTGGCATTATTCCACCCACACCACCAAGTACGAATCCAGACAACATCGCAGTCGTCAAAAAACGTCCTCGTCCTTCTCGAATCACGACCATGGGTAGCCGCCCAGCATGCCGTTCCAACGATACGGCACCACCCCCCAAGAGAGCCGACAGGAAAGGCAACAGCAGCAGATACATGCCACCACCCGTTCCGTATTGACTGAACAGCATCACGTCCCGCAGCAACGTAGATTTACTTGGGGGAATAACATAACTCGCCCTATACGTGGTTAGATATTGGACAGCGACCAACATACAAGATATGCCGATCACACCGATCATTCGGACGCTTCGCAGTTGCCCAACCAACTGATTCCTCATCAACCGCCAATCTATCAAGACCCCTTCGTCTTCCTGAATCCAAACAGTGTGGCGTAGAAGAGCAATCCTCTACGCCACACAGCCACGCTCAGTTATCAGGACTCCATTTAATCCGTTTCCGCAACAGCAGAACAAGGCAATGTAAAGATTTTCATCACATGACGCCATGGCTCAATTGGCCCACGACTACACTCACGTTATATGACTGAAGGTATTTCCATCGCCGTTCTAGACAATGACTCCTGGAGCTTACGGGCAATCGCGCGATGGATCGACGGCAGCTCACCTTTATACCATGTCATCTGGCAAACCACTTCTGCGGCAGAAGCGATTCATCGATGCATATATACCAACGAAAAACCAAATGTCCTCTTACTTGACATGGCGTTAAACGACGCCACCGGCATATCCGTATGCGCTCAAATACGAAAACGAACCGCCGATATCGGCATCATCGGCATCACCGCATATGACCCCGAGCGGTACAAAACCGATTTAGCGCGCGCCGGTGGTCAAGCTCTTATCGCCAAAGAAGATTTGACACATGTCTGCAATAAAGTACTGCCCATCGTGGCACAAGGCAAATCCGCTGAACCAAATTCATTCCCAACCGCAAAACAAGCGCATGACATACTGGCAAAACAACCCTCCTCATCCTCTCAGGTCAAGCAGCTCAGTCCGCGAGAGCTTCAGGTGCTTCGCCTTTACACGCAAGACAACAACACTTCAGAAATCGCTTCGCAACTTGGCATTGCTTCCAGTACTGTATTTTCTTACATTCACAGAGTCTCGAAAAAAAATAGGCGCAAAAAATAGATCAGAGACAATTCGGCTATGCAAAAAATACGATATTTTATAAAGTCAATCAAAAAGCAATACTGCGACATGAATCGCAGAATACCAAGAAAATTATCTTTATGCATAGCTTTTCCACTGTTTCTATTGTATTCTCTAGAACTTATCAGTGGGTACTACCATCAATTTACAGTTTTTTCCATTGTTTTTATCTGCACAGAACTATGTTCAATCGTTCTTTTTATTCAATTCCCCTACACAGGGTCAATAATAATTATTATATTATGGATTACTGCAATTAGCATAGAACCGGCGCTACCCTATTCCTTCGTATTCGCGGGACTGTCCGCCACAGTGATTCTCGGATATATCAATATCCCTTCAGCGATCAGCATCCTCTTGCCCGCCGCAGGCATTTTATTTTTCCAGCCCCATACAGACAAGAGCGCACTCGTCATGTTCGGCACCACATTCTTGGCCTTGGCCATAATCGGGTGCGTCATTCGTCTCCATCAGAATCAAAAACGCGCCATCAATCAACTGACCATCCACAAATGGAAGGAGGAAATCGCAGAAGAGCTGCACGACATCGTATGCAATGATCTCACCTACGCAATCCACCAAATAGACCTTTTAAAGGACGAAAATCCAAGCAGTCAGAGAACCCCTGAAATCGCAGAAAACACGACGCTATTCGACATCAGAGACAGTCTCGTAGAAGCCTTGAGTTGCTCAAGAGCCGCCATAACCACACTCCGCAAAGACGATGATGGTTGTTCCGCCTCCGGAATCGATGCCATCACAATCGACGTCATCGAGCTGCTAGAACAAGAACGAACGAAACTCGCCAAGGCTGGTTTCGACGGCATTATTGCAGCGGACGGATCCGACAGTCTAACGACAACACCTAGCAGGGGTATTATCATCAAACAACTCATCAGAGAAATCTTCGGCAATATACTCAAACATGCGGATCCCTCACGCGGCTATGTCATCACCGCGCATATCAGCACCAACGCATTGCATATCAGCGCCAGCGACACACCTCTTTTTAAAAACAGCACCTCAACGCATGCGTCAAAGCCCCCGCAAGTCAATACCATTAACGAGCAATTTGGCAATGGCACAGGCATACGCTCATATCAAACACGACTCGCGACTCTAGGCGGCGAATTATCCATTTCCGCTTCCGACGACCAATGGACACTGGAAGTCTCCGTGCCGTTGCTTGACACCGACCACACCGATGGCCGCCATTCAACAGGACGAATGCGAATTCGGATGGAATGAGTACCACCATCCAACCAACGACACACTATATGCCGCCCAACGATGGCGGAATACCCACAGGACGGTCTTACATATACCGTGATACCGCAATGACTACGATCGCTCACCTAATCACTCAGGCTTAGTTTCAACGTTTTCATTATTGTAGGATTACGGTCTTTTCTATTGCATGATTATGGAGTTTTCTACCATAAGATTGTGGTAATTGCAGCATGTCCATCAACCCCGCTCGCGCCTTATTTTCCCAATGAAGGCAAAAGACTTATCAAAACGTCGAAAATGCACTTTCACGATACGGGCCGCTCTGCTATCTCCTGAAATAACGAATCGGCAACAGCTCCTTGCCAGCCCGCACCTAGGTGCGTGACGAGCTGACCGGACGCGAGTTCGATTGGAGCTGGGACAACTACGTTTCGCTGGCTCCGTGGGCCGACGTGGCGCACGTGCTGACGGTGGTCGAGGACTGAGTGAGTTTGGTTAGCTAGACACGCTGCTTAGCGCCTGACCGGCTAAAAACACATGGGTCAAGGCTGGGTTGAAGACGTTTCTTACGTCTTCAACCCAGCCTTTCGCATTCCGTAGGTGGTTTTTCGATTCCGTAGGCGTTCTTCGGCCAATCCATGCAAACGGAATGGCTGAAATCAAGCCTTTTTGCCGCAGTGATACCAGGGCCAACCACCTACGGAAGCACGAAACCACCTACGGAATCGTTCTTCTGGTGTTCCAAAGCAGTATAGGCAATCAATTGGCTCAAAAAGATGTTGACCAGCGAGCGCGCAACGCTTTGTCACCACAGCGCAGGGCACCATTTATATAGGTATCCGGGCGAATGGTGCCAATGGTGCGCGAAAGCGGGTATTCTAGGTTACGAATTACTGCTGATCGTTCGATCAAGGAGAAAACAATGGCAGAAACCTTCAACGTTGTGGTGGAGATCCCGCGCGGCTCCAAGAACAAGTACGAAGTGGACCACGAGACCGGTCGCGTGTTCCTGGACCGCACCCTGTTCACCGCCATGGGCTACCCGGATGACTACGGCTACATCGACGGCACCCTGGGCGAGGACGGCGATCCGCTCGACGCCCTGGTCATGATCCCGAACTCCGTGTTCCCGGGCTGCGTGGTCGAGTGCCGCGCCGTCGGCCTGTACCACATGGTCGACGAAGCCGGTGGAGACGACAAGGTGCTGTGCGTGCCGGCTGACGTCCGCTTCGACGACATCAAGGACGTCGACGACGTGTCCGAGTACCACAAGGCTGAAATCAAGCACTTCTTCGAGCAGTACAAGGCTCTGGAGCCGGGCAAGGAAGTCCTGCCGGGCGACTACTGGACCGGTGCCGCCAAGGCCGAGGAGGAAATCGTCGCAGCCCGCAAGCGCCTCGCCGAAAGCGAGAAGTGAAGCGGCGAGACGATTGAGGACAGCACAGCGTGCTGTCCGACTCCAAAGGCCGCAGTCGAGCCGGCAGGTGAGACAAGGCAACATTGAGCCGGCCGAAGGCCGTCCGTAGTTGCCGGACCGAGGAGGAAATCGTCGCCGCACGCAAGCGCCTCGCGGAAAGTGAGAAGTGAGCGCCTGTACTGACGTGAGCTGACGTGAGAAGAGCCGCCCTTGTTTCAAGGGCGGCTCTTGCGTTATAGTGGTGCCTTGTAATTTACGGCATGCGAACAGTATTCGCTGAATTCAAAGCCCGCTGGACGTCACATATCACATCCGCGTGCGGCAGTTCTGTGTCGGTACCCCTAGGCGTAGGCGGAACGCAATCCGTCGAGGCCCATCCCGTGGGGAGACCGGCGGGATGAACCTTTTCACCAGCTATGCTCATTCAGATTCTGCTCATCGGCGTGTCCGTGTCCATGGACGCGTTCGCCGTCTCCATCGGCAAAGGCCTGACCGTCAAGAAGCTGCGCGGCATCGATGCGTTCAAAACCGCCCTGTGGTTCGGCGGGTTCCAGGCGCTGTTCCCTCTGCTCGGCTATTTCGCGGCCAGCACGTTCAGCAAATATGTGACCGCGGTGGACCATTGGATCATTTTCGGCCTGCTGGCCTTGATCGGCGGCAATATGGTCCGTGAGGCGTTCGAAGAGGACGAGGAGAACGCCAAGGAAACCCCTGAATTCGATTGGCGCCACATGCTGCCGCTCGCCGTGGCCTGCAGCATCGACGCGTTCGCCGTCGGTGTGAGCCTCGCGTTCATGACGCTCAACATCTGGCTGTCGGTGGTCATCATCGGCATCACCACCGGCCTGTTCTCCGCGGCCGGTCTAGTCATCGGCCGCATGTTCGGCTCGCGTTGGCAGAAGCCGGCGCAGATCGCAGGCGGCGTCGTGCTGATTCTCATCGGCCTGAAGGTGCTGCTCGAGCATCTCGGCTTCATCGGCTGATCGCCCCGGCCGCAGCAAACGCAAAAGCCCGTAATCGCAATCGATTACGGGCTTTTCTTGTCATGGGGCCGTTATCGGCCGTCCATCGAAGCTTCCGTCAGAACGTCACGGCGGCAAATGCGGCGATGCCCACCGCCGCACCGGTCAGCATGACCGGCAGCAGTGCGATGCCGATCCACGGGGAGCGTGCATCGGGCTCCGGGTCGGCGTCGCGATGCCAGAAGTACGAGCACACGCCGAGCACCACGGCCACCAGCACCACGACAACCGCAGCGATGGCCCACGTCATGGTGGTCGGACCAACGAAAGCGCCATCGGCTCCGGCCGCCACGGATACCGCGATGGCCTTGTCATGCGTGGTCGGCAGCAGCGTCGGCAGGAAGCACCAACCGGCGCTGGCGATCATGGCGGCGCCTTCGACCACGCCGTGCGACAGCGAGCGGATCAGGTGCGTGCGGTTCTCGCGTGCCATCTGGCGGCCAAACGACACGATGACCAGCACGATGAGCAGTCCGCCGACGCCGGCAATCCAGCCTTCCTCCATGGAGAAGTTTCTGGAGCCATCCGTCCCGGCGGGGAAAATCGTGCGCCCCAGCATCATCGTCGTGGCGCACACCACCGACAGCAGGCCGGCCACAACGGCGATCACATGTCCGGCAGCGCCGTCACGGAACGGGCTGAACGCCACCAGCAACGCGATCATCGCCAGCGAGCCGATGACGGAGAACGACACCACGGCCGGCTTGGCCGGATTACCGTATGTGATGCCGGGAATCAACGCGAGCACGACCAACACCACGTACGCGACGATCTGAATCGCCAGAACCTTTCCGAAGGCGACCTTCGACGCAGGTTTCCGGGCAACGTCCTTCACAGCGGCCATCCTCGACCCCCTTTTCATATTATGGTCAATACGTATGCAATATGAATAAATGTAGCCGTATGTGTCCACATACTTCGGCTACAATCGACGAAACGCCGATAACACATTTCGCGTGTACAATCGCGTCAACAGTATAAGACAAAGGGAGCTGACGTGACGGATCTTACGCTTATGACGTTCGCTAGCGACCCGGCTACCGTCCTGCCTTCGTTGGCGTTGCTCTCCCACCGCGTGCGCGTGCTGCCGATGGATGCGGCCAGCCTGGTGAAGATGCCTGAGAACACCATTCTGTTTCTTGACGCCCGCGACGATCTGGCCACCGCGAAGACGCTGTGCCGGCTGATTCACGCGTCCGGCCTGTCCACGCCGATCGTGCTCATCCTTCCCGAAGGCGGCTTCACCGTGGTCAATTCGCAGTGGGGCATCGCCGATGTGGTGGTCGCCACGGCATCTCCGGCCGAGGTGGAGGGGCGTCTGCGTCTGGTCTCCGAACGTGGCAACGCGCCGGTCAACACTATCGCGGGGCATGGCGATCAGGGTGTTCAGGACGAGGATGGTCTAATCCGCTCCGGCGATCTGGTGGTGGACACCAATGGCTATACGGCCAGCCTGCATGGCCACCCGATTGATTTGGCGTACAAGGAATTCGAATTGCTCAAATATCTCGTGCAGCATCCCGGCCGCGTGTTCACGCGCGCGCAGCTGCTGCAGGAGGTGTGGGGCTACGACTATTACGGCGGCACCCGCACCGTCGACGTGCACATCCGTCGTCTGCGCGCCAAACTGGGCGGCGAATACGAGCATCTCATCGGCACCGTGCGCAACGTCGGCTATCGTTTCGACCCTCCGGAGGAGAACGAGCATGAGACCGCGGCCAAGGACGCGGCACGCGACGAGGATGGCGAGACCGGCGAGAACTAGGTTTTCCTGCGATTACGCCATCGGTTCCGCTGATTCGCGCCGGCTCATGTCGGTTTTCGCCGATTTCGACGGTTCCGCTGGTTTCCGCATACGAAGGGTGGGCTGAAGGCATGCCTCGGGAATCGAAGAAGGCCCGGATCGCGCGCATGCACGGCGAATACGAACTGCTGTGCGAGGAGATTCCCCATCCGAAATGCGCGTTGGATTTCCATTCGCCTTTCGAACTGCTGGTGGCCACGGTCCTCAGCGCGCAGACCACCGACAAGCGCGTGAATACGGTCACGCCGGAGCTGTTCGGCGAATATCCCGGACCGGCCGAGCTGGCGGCCGCGAATCCCGAACATGTCGAGGACATCATCCGCACCATCGGTTTCTTCCGTACGAAAACACGCAATATCATCGGGCTTTCGCATGAATTGTGCGAACGATTCGACGGCAAGGTTCCAGCCGACATGGCTTCGCTGGTCTCCCTGCCGGGCGTGGGGCGCAAAACCGCGAATGTGGTGCTTGGCAACGCGTTCGGCGTGCCCGGATTCCCCGTGGACACGCATGTGATCCGGGTGACGAGGCGTCTGCGGTGGCGTTCCGATTGGGCATCCCCCTCCCCTGATCCAGTGGCCATCGAACGTGAGATCACCGCCTGTTTCCCGCCCGAGAAGTGGACGGATCTGTCCCACCGTCTGATACTGCACGGCCGTGCCATCTGTCACGCGCGAAAACCGGACTGCGCCGATTGCCCGCTCAACGGCACGTGTCCGAGCGCGTTCGCCGCGTAAGCGTCCGACGTGCCTGCCGTGTTCACCAAGTCTGCCGTGTTCTCCGGGCGAATCGCACGCATCGTCCGCCTTACGCTTGTCCGTTATACGCGTCCGCCGGCCAGAACGGACCGTGTAGCGCACGTCAACTAGACTCGGGTGCATGGATGAAAACGGGCGGAAGCGCAATCTCAAGGACGAAGCCACGCGATGGCTGATATTCCTCGGCGTCGCGGCGGTACTCAGCGTGATGCTGTGGCTGGGACTGTCGCTGGTCGAGCACAAGAACCCTATCGCCTCCTTCGGCACGCTCTCCTCCAATTCGTCCGTGACGGTCGGCATCGAAGGCAAGGCGCCGGAATCGCTTGATATCCGCACCGAACAGGGCACCGCCGTGGAGCAGGCGCTGCTCGGCAACGTGTACGAGACGTTGGTGTCCCGCAGCGACACCAACAAGCTGCAGCCGGGAATCGCCTCCTCCTGGCAGATCTCCGGCGACGGACTGACCTACACATTCGCGCTGCGAGACGGCATGACCTTCTCCAACGGGCACAAGCTCGACTCGTCCGACGTGGTCTGGTCGCTGCAGAACACCATCAACAACCATTACGTGGGCTCCGACCAGCTCGGCGACCTGAAAGAAATCACCAATCCGAACGCGGACACGGTGTCCGTCACGCTGTCCAAGCCGAATCCGCGGCTGCTGCGCGCGCTGGCCGGACGCGCTGGCATCGTGTACGACCAAGAGAACAAAGCGAACTACGCCAAAACCGCGGTCGGATCGGGTCCGTTCACTGTATCCGACGCGTCGAAATCGCAAATCGTGCTGCAGCGCAACAATTCGTATTGGGGAGGTAAAGCCGCCTCATCGCAGGTGACCCTGTATTACTACGGCGACGAGGACGCGATGACGAACGCCATGAAAGCCGGGAAAATCGACATGGCATTGCCGCTCAGCGCATCAGCCGCCGACGGACTCGGCAAGACCGACGGCATCACGGCGGTCAGCGGCATCAGCTTCGACAAAGTGCTGCTGGCGTTCAACAACGACGGGAACAGCCCCTTCTCCGACGAGCAGATCCGCAAAATGACGCGGTACGCCATCGACGCGCAGTCCATCGCCAAAAATAGCCCGGACGCCTATGCCGCGCTGGGCGGGCCAATCAGCCCGCTCGAGGACGGCTATGAGGATCTGAGCGGACTGTACCCCTACAATCTCGGGCAGGGGCAGCAGATGCGCTCCTACTTCGGCGCGAACTACATCGCACCGATCGACATTCTGGTGCCGAAGCAATACAAAACCATCGGCGACACCGTGAAGACCGCAATCGAAAGCCTCAACGTCGGCGCCAATCTGGAGGTGCTCGATTCCGCCGCGGACGTGACGGAACGCATGAACGCGGGCACGTACAACATCGCGCTGACCACCATGAGCGGCGAAGGCGACGCGAGCGTTTTCGCGAACGGCCAATCCGTGTTCCATTTCGAGAACGGCGACGCGCAGCAGGCCTACGCCAACGCCATGGCCGCCACCAACGATGACGATTATCAGGCGCGCATGCGCGATTACGCGCGCATCGTCAGCGAGGACGCCGCCAGCGACTGGCTGTACACGCGCAAGAACTTCATCGCCGTGTCCGACCAGCTGCAGGGATATCCGAAGAATCTGACCGACCGGCTGCTGCCGCTGGACAAGGTGAGGCTGGGCTGAGAGGCAGCGCCGTTTTTGCTGCGGATTTTCCGCGATTTGCGTGCGATTCCGGCATTCGGTTCGATGGAAGCCGGCGCTATGGCAGTTGTCACATTCGCTTTCTAGACTAACGACTATGACTGAAAGCCAAGATAACACCATCAACGCGAACCTCACGCCGCTGCCCGACAGGGTCGGCGTGGACGGTCTCGAAGACAAGTGGCGTGGCGTCTGGGACGAGAGCGGAGTCTACAAGTTCCAGGGCACCCGCGACCGCAAGGCCGTCTATTCCATCGATACCCCGCCGCCCACCGTTTCCGGCCACCTGCATGTGGGCCACGTGTTCTCCTACACGCACACCGATGTGATCGCGCGTTTCAAGCGCATGAACGGCTACGACGTGTTCTATCCGATGGGCTGGGATGACAACGGCCTGCCGACCGAACGCCGTGTGCAGAATTACTACGGCGTGCGCGTGGACACGTCGCTGAAGTACGATCCCGATTTCAAGCCGCCGTTCGAAGGCACCGACGGCAAGAAGATCGACGCCAAGGACCAGGTGCCGATCTCCCGTAAGAACTTCATCGAGCTGTGCGAGAAGCTCACCGCCCAGGACGAGAAGCAGTTCGAGGCCCTGTGGCGTTCCCTGGGCCTGTCCATCGACTGGTCCCAGACCTACCACACCATCGGCGAGCACCCGCAGCGCGTAGCGCAGAAGGCGTTCCTGCGCAACCTGGCCCGTGGCGAGGCCTACCAGAAGGATGCCCCCGGCCTGTGGGACGTGACCTTCCAGACCGCCGTGGCTCAGGCCGAGCTGGAATCCCGTGAATACCCGGGCTTCTACCACAAGGTCGCCTTCCGCTTCGAGGATGGCACCCCGATCTACATCGAGACCACCCGTCCGGAACTGCTGGCCGCCTGCGGCGCGCTGATCGCGCACCCGGACGACGAGCGCTACAAGAAGTACTTCGGCCAGTACGTGTACTCCCCGCTGTTCCACGTCAAGGTCCCGATCCTGGCGCACAAGGCCGCCGAGATGGACAAGGGCGCCGGCATCGCCATGTGCTGTACGTTCGGCGACGTGACCGACGTCGAATGGTGGCGTGACCTGAACCTGCCGCTGCGTTCCATCATCCAGCGCAACGGACGCATCGTCATGGACACCCCGGATTGGATCGAAACCGAGGAAGGCAAGCGCATCTTCCAGGAGACCGCCGGCAAGACCACGTTCTCCGCACGTAAGATCATTGTCGACGAGCTGCGCGCCTCCGGCGATCTGGACGGCGAGCCGACGCCGACCAAGCGTATGACGAACTTCTACGAGAAGGGCGACAAGCCGCTCGAAATCGTCACCTCCCGCCAGTGGTACCTGAAGAACGGCGGCACCGACGAGAAACTCAACGCCGAACTCATCGAACGCGGCAAGGAGCTCAACTTCCACCCCGACTTCATGCGCGTGCGCTACGAGAACTGGGTGCATGGCCTGAACGGCGACTGGCTGATCTCCCGCCAGCGCTTCTTCGGTGTCCCGTTCCCGCTGTGGTACCCGGTGAAGGAAGACGGCACCCCGGATTATGATCACCCGATCACTCCGAGCGAGGATCGTCTGCCGATCGACCCGACCGACGATGTGCCGGAAGGCTACACCGAGGACCAGCGTGACGTGCCGGGCGGCTTCACCGCCGAACCGGACATCATGGATACTTGGGCGACTTCTTCCCTCACCCCGCAGATCGTGACCCGCTGGGAGGAGCCGGGCGAGGAGAACCAGGCGATCTTCAACGCCACGTTCCCGATGGATCTGCGTCCGCAGGGTCAGGACATCATCCGCACCTGGCTGTTCTCCACCATGGATCGCGCGCACTTGGAGAACAAGTGCCTGCCGTGGTCCAACACCACGCTGTCGGGCTGGATCCTCGATCCGGACCACAAGAAGATGTCGAAGTCCAAGGGCAACGTGGTCGTGCCGGACAAGCCGATCAAGCAGTTCGGCGCCGACGCGGTGCGTTACTGGGCCGCCGCCGCCCGTCTGGGCCTGGA
>NZ_JBNMKH010000023.1:0-29393 GCF_050874245.1 Bifidobacterium sp.
GCGTTCGCCGCGCCTGGAGGGGACGCCGGTGCGCTCCTCCTCGAGCCGGTCCGCGTACCACGACAGCAACGCGACCTTGCTGGGATAGCCGAGCTCGCGGATCACGTCGGCGGCGCAGCGTTCGTATTTGATGTACAGGTCCACGGCCCTGTCTCGCTGCTCCCTGCTGTACTTCGCCATAAGGGGGTTCTCCTCCCGGTCAGGGAGTCCAAGAAAACGTCACCACCTCGCTTTTGTATGACAAAAGTGTTCGCAAAAGACAATAAGAAAGCGGCGTCAATCATGTTCCGGACTGTATTTAGATTGCGAAGCCAAAAGAACTCCAATCTAAATACAAAACGAAGTTCTATAAACCGAGTATGTTATATCTACAAATAACATACTCAGAAGGCAGATCAATGGCAAAACCATCAAAGGACGATCCAATGCTCGTTTGGATCGATGGCGGCATAAATACACTCCGTGAGTCACTGGCGCAGCGATTCACGCTGACCACGCGGCAACTGTGCATCGCGTTGAAATGCCAGCGCCCTTGGATCGCGAAGTATATCCGTCCGTTTGTGCCGCATGTTTACGTGACCAGGCTTCCTATATTGGATGATTCCGAAATTGGCATGCATTGGGACAGTAAGGCACTGACGCAATACATCGCAGATCATGCGACATTCACTCGACGCAGTGTCATTATTTCCGGCGACAACCATATTCCCCGTGACAAAGTCGACGATCTGCACAGGCTGTGGAAGAGAATAGGCTCTCCGAATCTTGCTGCACCGGACTGCGCGTGGGAGAAGTTCGTGGACAAGCATCTCATTCCAGAGCTCGATGAGGAGGGGAAAAGACTGCTCAAAGCCCAAGTTCGTGCACGCAATGGCTTGCAATGGGTTCCGACTCATCCCTTGACTTTCGACGTTCATGGTTCATGGTGCTCGACTGCATCGATGACTGATTGGGGAGACACCTCCGAAATGGTGCAACGCAGGATCTTCCGTCGCTGTATGACGCGGGTCAGTATCGATTTGCCGGACGAGCAGGGATGCGTGAGAAGCAAGATTATGTATGTGGATGATCTTGCCAACATTGAATTTCCCGTCATGTTCCACGAGTGGGAATGGATCGTGCCCGCAAGCGTGCTCTGAATGAACCGAATCTGAGCGAAGAAGGTTCAAATCCTGTTATTTGTTGCATTCATATATAACATATTCGGCCTTTACCGTAACAGGTTATCCACATATCCACATTTCACCGAAGCCTGGTTGTGGGGGAGTGCGCGTTTCTGCCATACTGTCCAAACTTGTCCGATTCCGTTCGAAGGAGAGCAACATGCAAGACGTGGAACAGATGGTCGACCGACTGTGCCAAAAGGCATTGAAGCCCGAGGAGGATACCCTCGCCGCACAGGTCAGGGATGGCCGGATCGGCATCCAGGAGGCAGAGGAACGCATAGTCGAGGTTTACGTGTCCTTCCTACAGGAATGCTGGAGGGACGCACCTCTCAACGATGCAGCTGGGTTGCAGGAGCTTGGTGTCAAGGTACCGAAGCTTGTTCTGGACATGGAGTAGATGAAATATAAGTGTTGCATCGGCTCGTGATACAACACTTATATTCGCTTAAGTTTGCCTTTTTGGGATTGAAGCCCCTTCTGGCATTGTCAGTATACGGTGGTCGCGAAGGCTACTTTTCGTCAATGGCCGCACGGATCTGGACTGCGCCATTGTATTCGCCCAATACATCCAAGTGCCACGAGTCTCCCAGGGCGGCTTCAATCTCGCTGAGGAAAAGGTCCGCGGCAAGTGGATCGCCGCTAACGCGCGCGATGGAGATGCGCAGCACAGACTGATCGTGCCCAGTCTTTCCTTCATTTGATGATTGAACGGCTCGCCGCGCCTTCAGCTCCTCAAGCGCGGCTTCGCGCCGTTTCTCACCCGCTTTTTCGGCATTCTTGCGTGCGGTTTTGGCATCCCATTCCTCCGCTGCCTTGACGGAGAACAACATGGATTTTCTGCGGCGGTCTCCACCCCAGCCCGTCTTGCGCAGGGCGGCCAAACCTTTGCGGTCAAGGCTTCGTGCAGCCCTGCGTCTCGCCTCAGCCTTGGTCGCATCCATATCAAACGACACAACCACAGTACGTTCCAGCGGGTTGATTTCTATCTCGTGCAGCAGTTCCCGCTCGACCTTGCCAAGCCCCTTGCTCATGATGGCCTCCAAACTTAAGTGTTGTAATTAATTCTACAACAACACTTAAAGCAATGCAAACCATCGCGCATAGATATACCCCTTGGGCATTTAAGCCTAGGGATCGCGCCGGAGTCAATACCTAAATGCCATATGGATCGTCATCATGACTCCAGTCGACATCGGCGTCCGTGTCTTTCGGCCAAGGAATGGGACGGCTCGCGCGTTCCTGACGAATCGGTCGGCCAATTCGCCCATAAGTGGCCCCATTTGGCGCATCGACCCATTCGACATGACCGACCCTGTCGGCGATGCGGCGGAGTCCCGCGAGACGCTCCCTTTCGATGGCATGCTCGAGATAGCGGCATCGCGGATTGTTCGTGCGCCACAACCGCACCCGCCTGCCGGCAAGCAGTTGCGAGGCGTATCTCCGGGCCTCGGCGTCGAGTTCGCGCTTCGCCATCTCGTCCAATGACGTTCCCTCATAATCCATGCGAATCATCATAGTCAAAATCGAACAAATGTACTAATTCCGATTGTCGCCGGAACCATTTCGGCGCATGAAAAACCGGCCGGAAATGCACTGTAGGTTCCGGCCGGCATGTAAAGCGACCCTACGCAAGTGAGAAGAAGGTTTGGGCCGCTTCACTGTCAGATTCTATCTGACAGCATTGAGTTTAATGCGCTCTTGTCCAGCAAAACCGGCTCACTCAATAAGGGCTGCCAAGCTGGCGCAAATGGGAGGACGCGCACCCGCAAGGGTGCCTGTCGCGTCGCGCGCGACGCTCCGCTTCGGCCGGCAGCCCGAAGCGGAGCAAGCTAGCAATTTGTGTCCACAAATTGGCTTGTCGCACAACCCCGTGCGATACTAAACCACATGGTGGTTCGTCCCCTCCACCTGACGGTGGATGGGTCGCTGCGCTGGCCAATGAAGACACCCGATGATCGAGGACAATGAAAGAGGTTCCCGATGGACGAAGAGGATGACGTCTCCACAATCGTGCCGCAACGTGGCTCCGATTCGCGTACGGAATTTTTCCGCATGCGATTGAGTGCGGAAGAGAAACGTCGTCTCATGGAACGTGCCAGGCAGTGGGGACGGGACAACGGGTATGCGGCCAACGATTCGGGCATGATGAGCCGTTATGCGCGTGAAGTGCTGTTGGGGCCACGCCGAGATGATCAAGCGTTGACGCATGCCGACCTGATCGGCTTCAAGCTTGACCTGCATGCGTCGCAACGATCCATCGCCAAAGTCGGCACGCTTGTGAACCAGATTGCCCGCGTTGCGAATTCCACCGGACACATCATGACCAGAGAACTGCGTGAGGCGATCGTTCAGATGAGGCATGAGATCGATCGGATCGATGAGACGATTAGCGCGGTTTGGGATCGGAACCGCTGATGATTCCGAACATCACCCGGGGAAAGAACATGCGTGGACTGGTCGCCTATCTGGCTGGGCCGGGACGTCGTAACGAGCATCGCGATCAGCATGTGGTGGCAGGCAGCGAGGATATCGAATTCCGGTTCGACGACATCGACCTTGATCGGGCGCAGACCAGACTGTTGGGGCGCATGCTCGAATGTGACAGACGCAATTCCGACGTCGTCGTCACCGGCGGTCATGTATGGCATTGCAGTCTGTCGCTCAGCAAGGTGGATGGCGTGCTGGGCGATGACCAGTGGCGGCGGATCGCGCACAGGTTTGTCAAGCAGATGGGATTCGACGATGCGGGCGGCACGAAAGCTCCTTGCCAGTGGGCGGCCATCAGACATGGACTGTCTGGAGAGACCGGTGAAGGCAATGATCACATCCACATCGCCGTGAATCTGGTGCGTTCGGACGGGACGAAGGCGTGGGTGTATCGGGATTATCTGCGTGCACAGGACGCCTGCCGGGCCTTGGAACGTGAATTCGGTCTTGAACAGGTCGGATGCGACAGGACCCGTGCCGCAACTCGTGGATGGAAGCCGGGGGAGCGGGAGGCTGAAGCCCGACGTCGCGCCAAAGCGCGTTTCGAACAGGATAATCCGAACGCACGCTGGTCGACGCTTCCAGTTGAGGAGCGTAAGCGTCTTCTCTCGCAACAGTTGGATGGAAGTCAGCCTCGTCATCGGCTCGCGTTGAAAGTGCGGGCGGCCGCAGTCCAAGCGGACAGTGAAGCGCAGTTCGTCAGAAACCTCCGTAGGCAGCATGTCATCGTCAGACCACGATATGCACGGGGACGCACGGATGTGGTGACCGGATACTCCGTCGCCGAACGTCCCCGTTATGGTGAGGCGCCCATCTGGTATGGCGGCGGATCGCTGGCCCGCGACCTCGCTCTGCCCAGACTTCGCCAATATTGGACGGACAGCCCACGTGCCGCGCAGGAAGCTGTCGAGGAATGGAAGGCGTTCTCGCGTGGACGTGCGGCCGTCCGCCCGAATGCCATGTGTCCGACGCTCACGCCTGGTGTGGTTTCCGAACGTATCGCGAATCTGAATCGCAGACTACATTCCCTGCCGGTCGATAATCGTGAGGCATGGGCTTCCGTAGCTCGAGAGGCGTCTGGAATGATGTCCGCATGGAGTCGTGCCGTGGAATCCACACCAGGTCCGATTGCGAAAGCCGCGCGCGATCTGTCGAGAAGCGCGCAAACCTATGATCGGCCGACTCAGCATGTACCGGCCGCGCGAAGCTGCATGATGGATGCCGCATTGTTGATCACCGCGGCAGCACGTGACGATGACGGTCACATGCTGCAGGCGGTGTTGATGCGGCAGATGTGGAAGACCGTGTTCGAGATCCGTCGTGCCATGCAGGCACGCGACGACGCCTACCTGGCACGAATCACCAGAGAATGCCAGGAGCGTGAGCTTGCTGCGGTCGCCAAGTCGTTGCCTGAAATTCCCGAACAGGTCGACCAGACGTTACGCCGTCAAGCCATGCAGGCGCAGGCCGTGGAGCAGCCGGTTGCAAGACCGCAGGCCAACGTATTCGCCGACGTCAAGCCGGAACGGTTCGGCACGCCACAGCCCGCCACGGTCAGACGACAACAGCCGCCCATGCCGGATAGGAGCGTGGGCAGATAAGGATTTCGGTGGCGACGACCGTATCGTCGTGCGCGTTCTACGCCAAGAGGACGCGGCAAAACAATCAAGAAAGTAGGTAGGAGCAATGCGACAGCATAATCCTGACGAGCAGCAGCTGCTCGATGTCATGTTCGCCACCAGCATCGGTGACGCGATCGGACAGATAGAAAAACCGTCGTCCAACCATGGCGCAGACGGCCTTGTCGAATCATTCCCGTCGACGGGAGCCTCATCATGAACCAGCAAGGAATGGATCAGGAGGTCTACGACAAGGTCAAGGCACCATTCACGACTCTCGCCACCAGTGGGCTGATGGGCGCTCAAATGCTCATGAGTTCCCGAGAACGCGATGACCGGAATTCCGCGGAAACCGATAGACGGTACGCTCAGGAGACGCAGGCGAGAACGCAGGCATTGGATTCCATGAACCATGCTCAACTGGAAAAGACCTTCCAAGACGATTGGATCGATCGCGCAAGCATTCGTGAAATCAGTTCGACGTATGCGCTGACACGTGATTTGGGAGCCCGTGACCACCGGTACAGGGAGGCGGGGGAGCGGATCGAACGCCTAGTACGTGAAAGGTATGGCGTGGATCCGGCGAGGACGCGTGACGTCATGGAACTTGAACGTGCGTTGCACGCCAGCGACAGGCCGAAAGAAGAACGCAAGAACGTTCGGGACGCGCAATCGGACGAAATGGTTCGTCAAACGGACATGGCCGAGCATGAGCTACACGACCATGAGTCACAGCCTGCGCAAACCAGTCGAACGGACTCGGCAGACATGTCGGCACAATCATCGACGTACGACTATGCCAGCCCGGAACGATTGCAACAGGAAAGGGAACGGTTGCGTGCGTCTGGATTGAGTGAGGAACAGACCGCCGATGCGGTCCGCGTCCAGCTCGGTAATGCCAAGCCGGTCAATGAGGCCGCACAAGCGGGAGCCGCAGGACGGAAGACGCAAAGCGCGACCGCGCGAGCCAACATGGAAAAGACCATGGGCAAGACCCGCGGCCTCTCGCGATAGGTCTCACGCATCATCGCAGGTTTTCCCTGACCGCCTTGCAGTTCATGAGCGGTCAGGCGCGAGTCTTACGCCGTGACGGTGGAATCCATTGACGGAACCATCGGCATGGCCATGCCGGCATGCGCGGAGGCATGCCGGCAATCATCAGAAGAACTTGATTCGAAAAGGAACATCATGAACAAGCACACCCATATTCGCCATACCGTAATCATGACGGTACTGATGTGCGTGATACTGCTGCTGTCGTCAGGACTGGCTGAAACCAGCTGGGCCGATTCGCCAGCCGCACAACGCGGAACGCAGCAATATGCGACCGTCACGGAAGCATTGAACGCGGTTGACCGCAATAACAGAACCATCACCCTGCTGCGGGACGTGTCGGAGAACGTAGAGCTCACTAATGCCAATGCCGGATCTACGCTGAAGCTTGACTTGGCGGGCCATACGATCAGCGCCGTCAGCGGTCCAGCCATAACCATCAGCAACAGCCGTGCGCTGAGAATAACCGGCGAAGGCGCAGTGCAGGGCAAATCGTGGGCCGCACTCAATATCGTGGACGGTACGATCCACACCTACCAAGGAAAGTTCACGTCAGACACGACGCTGTTGAACATTTCCGAAGAGGGAAACATCTGGCTGAATACCGGCGAGTACGTCGCGCCGAAACTCGTGGAGGAAACCACGCGGGGCGAACTGCAACTTCAGGATGCGGGCGTATTCAGGTGCTCGATTCCGTCCGGCATAGCACACTTCGATGTCCTCGCGCCCGACGCGCTGTTCACGGACGTGTCGAATCTGCTCGAATATCTGCAGGACGATATTGGATACGTCCAGCAGGAAGATGGCCTGTACCGCTCGGTCGTGCTGCAGTTCGTGATCGATAAGCCCACCGTTGAGATCCAGGTGACAGCCGACACGAAGCCGTTGACCCTCGATGACCTGCTCGCACTGACCGGCACCAGGCTTAACGGCATCTCCGAGAACAAGATCCACGCCAGGCCGGGTGAATTGGAGAAAGTCAACGAGCAAATCGCCACCGCAGTGGAAGCTGCGAAGAACCGTAAGGAATTCTCCAGCGACATGATGGAAGTGCAGCTCACTGTATTCAGGGATCGCAGCAGACTTCAGAACCAGGAATATGAGGAGCGTGGCGGCGAACTGGACGAGCTTGAAGGCAAGGTGAACGTGACGGTCAAAGCCGTCATCGAACAGGAGGAACTGCACGAGATGCCGAACACGGGAGACAGCATGCTGCTTATTCTGGCATCACTCGCATTGATTCTGCTCGTCGCGGCCGTTGGTCTGATCGCGATCTCTCATCATTCAAAAATCCAATAAGCATGAGCCATCGCAAAGGGGCGAATCATGAACAGTATGAATCCCCGTCCGGAACAAGGACGGTTTCCGACCTCTCCGCCACCGAAGCCACAGTATCCGCCGGGATCCTTACCGGCGTCGCATGGCAAAGGTGATTGGGCGCCATTTTCCTTTTGGCAGGTCACGATATTCGCCGTCATCATGGCCATCTTTAGCTGCGTGGTCAATAAAACGAACACGCCAGACAACGTACTCATCGATATGCTCAACGTCGACACGCATACGGCTCTTCGCGGTGCAACATGGGACGGGATCCAAGTCTTCTGGCGCTATTACGAATGCAGTGAAAACGCCGACGACATAGACCTTCAAGTCGTGTACAAGTACGCGGAATAATCCAGTATTGCATCTGTCGATACAGTAAGTGTTGTATTACAGCCACCAACTTAAGTGTTGTACATGGCTGTAATACAACACTTATATTTGCTCTAGAAAAGTCTATCAATCATCATTCTTCAGAGATCAAACCAACCAATTCCGATGTATGCAATGGGATAACGGTTCTCCGATCGCGTCAGTCGCCAATAGCAGCGCAGGAAATATTTCAATAAATATATTTAAATATATTTATTGAAGATTGCCAGCCTTCCAGCATGCTGCCATTCCGCTCGAATTCGGGTATACGGACTGGCAGGATTGATGAAAGCAGGACAAGCGAACATTCGAAGGGGATGGTGAGGATGTCCGGGAAATTCACACCAGCGCCGGGAGCCTTGTATGACGGCGGAACGTTCCGCATCTACGACAATCGCATCGAGATTGACAGAATCGGATTCTTCGGCGGAGTGAAAGGCATCGACGTCATCTACTACAGCGACATCACCAGCATCCAGGCATCCCGCAAACAACTCATCATTTCCAGGACCGGATGGAAAACAAGCATCCTCGATTTCAAGAAGCAGGAGCAGGTGCAGCAGGCGCTGAACATCATCAATGCGAACAAGGCCTAGGTAGTCAAAAATACGCCGATAATTTTCCTTATGTCAGATTCAACTGGACGCAAAACACATGACGTTCATTGCGACGATTCACCATCAGGGTCTAATTGGCCATTTGACATAAGGGTAGAATGCGAGGAATAGCAAAAGGGAGATCATATGGCCGAGGAAGAGAAGACTCAGGATGTGAGCGAGAAGGGTGACAAGAAGCGTATTGCCACAATTTCCGTCATTGCGGTAGTCGTCGTTCTTGCTGGCATTGGTGGCGGTTACGCATATGCGTCAAACAGGGCATATGACTCCTACGAGTCCCGAGTCGAGTCGGCCAAGAAGGCTGATTCGAAGCTCATGGGAAAAATCGCAGAGGCGCAAAAACTCGTCAACGCCACGAAGGATACGGACGTACTCGACAAGACCACGCTGGCCTCCCTGAACGAGAGCATCAAGACCAGTGAAGCCCAGAAGGGTGTTCCGGATTCCGGGAACGCCGCCAAGTGGAACCTGTGGAGCGTGTCCAAAGCCAAGACCATCGTCGCCAATGACATGGCCGAAGCCAACGATTCCATCAACGCCATCAACAAGGCCATGGGCAAGGTGAAAGCGTCCAAGACCGCCAAGCAGGTCAAGGATGCGAAGGATACTCTCGACAGGACGGTGAAGTCGGCTGAATCCCTGTATAAGGATTCCGAAGGCAAGGTACAGGACGACAAGACCCGCGGAGGCCTGAAGACCGCCATAGACAACGCCAAGAAGGCCAGCAGCGACAAAAAGGCCGACATGAAATCGTTGACCACCGCCAGTGACGCTCTCTCCAAGGCCATCAAAGCCGTGAACGATTCCAAGAACGCCAAAACTCAGGTCGACATTCAGAAACAGACTCAGGAACAGGTGCAAGCGCAAGGCCAGTCCACGGGCACTTCGTCCGGAAGCTATTCCAGTTCCGGCTACTCGAATGCAGACGGCTCATATTCTGCTGGCAGCGGTGCGTATTCCAATGGTGGCCACAGTTCATATTCCGGGAATTCGGGCCAGTCCTCTCAGGGTTCCCAGCCCCAGAATTCCAACAACTGCACGCAGTATGGATGCAATGGATACGACTATCGAAAGGATTTCGATAGCGCAGGCGGTGGTTTTAAACCCGCATCCTCGGACAATTATCTAGGAACCGACGGTGAGAATGACTATTACGAGTTCGGAGGGGACTCACATGGCAATATGTGGTGATTCAAAATCTCTCCTTTGTCCATCTCTTTTATGTGGACAATTCCAGTAGTTCATGACATCGTTCACGACACATCCCTCCTGAACGGAGCACCAAAGAAAGCGCGGAACCAACCTCCGCGCTTTCTGTCAATCAGCTCGCCCACCACTATCCTTTAGACAAGTCCAACCATTCCAAAAGAATGTTCCGCACCGAGTCCAAGAAA
This sequence comes from Bifidobacterium sp., assembly GCF_050874245.1. Classification (GTDB taxonomy): domain Bacteria; phylum Actinomycetota; class Actinomycetes; order Actinomycetales; family Bifidobacteriaceae; genus Bifidobacterium. The sequence goes on from NZ_JBNMKH010000023.1 coordinate 10,029, forward strand.
CGGCGTTTAGAGCGCCACACCAACTCCTCCGACGCGGCAAAGCCCCTTCCCCTCGGCCATATGACGCCATTTGTTTCCATCATCCAACATCATTTTCAATAAATATATTTAAATTTATTTATTGAAATTTCTATTGTTTGTCAAGTCCGTCGACACCAGCCCATCGTGCTCCGCGACGCAGAATGGTATCCCGCCACCAATTATCCGAACTCATTCTTCTCTTCCTGCAGTCCATGGGAGATTCCAAATGCCGTAGCATCTCTTCAGGCAGACGGCATTCGAGACGATGACGACGCATCATCCTAAAGGATTCGACTGGCGGAAGATTCACTCGATTAGATGGCTGTTCCATCATTGCTTCCATCATCGCCTCGCATGCCTTTGGCGGACATGTCGCCCACGCTTGCGACCTCCTCGCCTCCTGCCGACGATCGCTCCAAGGATGGCGATCGTCCAGAAGCCGATGACGTAAAGCGTGAAATAGATGTTGGTGCGGTCCGTGGCGACCTGTTCCGTTTTCTCCTGTGATGTGCTGGTGCGTTCGCCGGTGACGAGCAACCGATGGTCGTTGATGCCGTATGGCGTGCAGGTCAGAAGGGTCACGAGATCCCGGCCTGATTCGATTTTGAGTTTGGTGAAGTCGTCCGGATCCACCACGTTGATGGAGACGACCTTGTAGGCGAGGGTCTCATCGAGTACATCCAAGTAGAAGATGTCTCCCTGTTCGGCTTTCATGCCGAATCCGTTGAGTTTGTCGAACATGAGCTGGTCGGCCAAGCCGGAATGCGCGGAGATGACGGCGTGCGTGCTTTCGCCTCCGACTGGCAGGCTGGTTCCATACAGGTGGCCTGCTCCCCTGTCGAGTGAATCGGGACCGGTGCCATGACGGACTGTCAGATTGATGCCGAGTCGTGGGTATCGGACGGTTGCCATGATGCCGTCGGGAGGGATGACGAGTCGACTGCGGTAGGCGGAATCCGTTGAGGAGAGGGTTTCTCCGGAGCTGTTCCATGGGTCGGCGGCTTCGCCGATGACGTTCTGCCCACCATCGTTCAGCCGACGGTTGTAGCTGTATGCGGCCTGCAATTCACTATCGATGGTCTGCCTGTCGATGTTTTCGACAGCCGCGGCATGCTGGATGGCCAGCGTCTGACTGTGGTTGGATTGGATGATCATGAGGATGAACGGGATGGTTCCGGTCATGGCGCTCAACAGCAAGAGGATGATTCCCAAGGTCATGCCGATCTGATTGCCGCGTAACGAGGATGCGTGACGTGGCGGCTGATGACGGTCCATGAGGCTCCTTCCCATGTGAGAAAAGGCCGGAAAATCGAGGATCACCGCGCCTCATTGCGTGATGTTCCTCGGTTTTCCGGCCTGTCCGGTTATGCGCGACGGCGCATGAGGATGAAGGCGAAGCCAGCAAGCAGGACAGTCATCGTAGAGTAGATGACCAGCCATGTGGCACCGGTTTTCGGCAGGTCGACGATGTTCTTGGCGTTGATGACCGTGATGCCGAGTCCGTCGGCGTTCTTGGTGACGAGCTTGTCCTTGTCTCCGGTGAACGCGGTCAGCTTGGAGGTCACGGTATCCTTGGTGCCGTCACCCTGGTCGACCTTCAAAGTCAACGTGGCTTCGGGCAGGACGCCGGTATTGAACGGGCTCTTGGTTTCCTTGACCTTATAGGAGCCGTCAAGGCCGGTCAGTTTGATGACGCCGTTGAGCTTGTCGGTGCTGACGATCGTGTCGATTCCGGTTTCGGTCTTATCGGCCTTGCGGTATTCGTTGTCGGACACCTTCACGAACTTGACCGGATCGGTGGCATTGTTCTCGTAGACCTTGAATTCGGCTCCCGCGAGGGGCTTCTTGTCACTATCGGTCTTGGTGAGCGTGAACTGGCCGGTATACACCCTGACGGTGTCGCCGGGCTTGTTCTCATGATCGGTCCAAACGTTCGGATTGCGCGAGTATTCGACCTCATTGCTGTTGGTTTCGGCCTTGTGCACGATGGCGTTCTTGTTCAAAGTCATCGTGTAGGTGACGGTGACGGCCGCACCGACAGGGAACTTGACCTTGTTCGGCAGGATGTCTTCGGACTGATCAGCTCCGGACTGTCCGTTGAGGAACACGATGGAGAAGCCACCGTCCTTGGTCGTGACCTTGTAGTCGACTTCTTTGACGAGGATCTGACCTGCAATCTTGACGGTCATGTTGGCATCTGCAATGTTGAAGGTCAAGCCTTTCGAATACGTGTCGTTGATGGCGTAATAGTACTTGTCGTAGCCGGTCCAGTTCGGTACGCTGCTGGTCATCTGGAAGGTAATCTTCTTTCCAATGGCCGTTTCGGCGGATTTGCCGTCGTTCTCGACCGTGCCGGTTTCCGCTGCCGTGATCTTCTTGGTGATGGTCGTGCCATGCGTTTTGAGGCTCACGGTGCCGAGCGTACTGGTGGTGCCGTCCGCTTTCTTCAACGTGTTGAGGTATTTGGTTTGGCCGCTGATGGTGACGTTCACACCGGTGCCGTTCATCATGGTGATGGATGCCTGGCCGCTTGTGCTGGTGTCGAATACGGCGTATACGCCCGGTGTCACGTTCGCGGACATGCTCTTCTTGTCCTGGGACATATTCGCCAGGACAGTGCCGCCGGTCTTCACGTTCGTCTGGCTGCCAAGAGCAGTGAGGAAGTCGCGCAGCTGGCCTGCGTAGGGGCTGGTGGCCGAGTCGAGCAGGTTCTGCGCGATCCAGACCATCGGATTGTTTTTGTCGTATGCGTATCCGTCGGCTCCGGCTTTGCCGGTGGTGTCGATGCCGGCTTTGCTCAATGCGTTGTTGATGGCGGACGCGTATCCGCCGTCCTTGAGATCGTAGCCGGTGATGGCGGTACCGTCGGTCTTCACGGAAATGTAGGTGGCGAGTGGAATGGCGTTGAAGGAGCGTCCGTCAAGGGTTTCCTTGTCGGACTGGACCGTCAGCGGTACTTTCTTTTCCAAGTCGCTGTTGGGGATTTGGATGGTGTCCGCCATTGCGCTGCTGGCCATGGTCATGCCGCCCAGCAGCGTCACCGCTGCGGCAGCGCCTGCGATGAGGCGTTTGATGGTGGGATTCATGGTGGATCCTTTCTGGTTTGTGATGGGCGGAATCGATTTGTCTTGTTTCTCCGCCTTGGGTCCGATGCCGGTCAGTCCTCGCGTTCGTCTCTGAAACGTCCCTGTGGCGGGATTCGCGAGGGCAGTGGCTGGTCGGGTTGGCCGGTGGTGTGTGATTCGGCAAAAGGCCCCGTTGGAGACATGAGCATGCTCATGGTCGGGTCGGCGTAGTCGCGCCACCAGAGCGCGATGCCATCGGCCGGATCGTATCGGGCTTTCTCCCAGCTGCGCCATAAAGCGGTCAGCCGGTATTCGGCCTCGGGACAGTTCCACCAGTCGTCGCGCCATTTGCACACCGGCGTGCCGACGCGGCGCTTATAGAAGTGGCGGAACCATTCGAAGAATTCATACACGTTGCCGAATACGGCGGTGATCTGGTCCTCTGCGTGGTCGGCGGTTTCGTCATGGTTGTCCTCCATGGTGTCGTCGAAGGTGTCGAACAGGCTCATCGTCCGTCTCCTTTGCGAGTGGTTTTACGGTTCATCCAAGGAATGGTTTTGATCAGGAGCGGCCGCGCTCCGGATGCGACAAGGACTGCGCGGCCGCGAGGTAACGCTGCAAGCTGGTCGACGGACATGATCGTGTCGCGGGTGATCGATTGGGTGGTGCTGGTGTGGCCGTGGGAGTAGCCGACCTGGCGTTGGACCATGTCGTAGTCGCCCAGCAGGTCGCTCATGGTTTTCAGGAATCCGGTTTCCGATATGCCGCCGCCGAAGATCTTGAGATTCGCCGCCGACCAGAGTTTGCTCATGCCTTCCTCACCCCAGACGGATACGCCCTGGCTCCACGATTGCAGAAACGTCATGAGGATGATGCCACGGGAACCGTAGTGAGAGTAGAGGTCCGGGAGTTCGCGCCAGCGGCAGACGTTCGCAGCTTCGTCGAGGACGGCGAGCATGGGCTTGTGAAGTCGACCGCCTTCGAGTCGTGCCTGAGCTTCGGCCGCTTCGGCCACGGCTGCGGTCAGGGATAGGACGAACGCTCCGGCCGTGCCGACGCCTTCTCTGGACAGCAGGCATAACGTGTCGTTCGATGTAGCGAAACGGACGGGGTCGAACATGGGACGCATGACGCCGTCCGGCGGCGGGGTGACCCATTCGAGGACCTGCCGGTTGACGAGCACGCGCGCCATGTTCTGTGCAGTGCCGTAGACGCCTGCCCGCTGCCGGTCCGGAGTGTCGATGACGGCGGTCAACGATTGCGCAATCAGCGGATAATGCTCGTTCAGCAGGTCGATGGGTTCGCGGTCCAGCGGATCGGTGAGCCACGTCCACACTTGGGTGATGGGACGTCCGGCTTCGGCTGCGGCGAGTAGCAGATAGGACAGGAGTGATTCCCCTGCGGAGTCGAAGTAGGCGTCACGTTTCGCGTCTGCGGCGGTGGCGCTGGATGCGAAGTATCCGGCCATCTGTCCCGCTTTGACCTCATCGGTCACGTAGGTCAGTGGATTCCACCACCAGGTGGGCTTCTCCCCCGCCACGTCCTGCGGGTCGAATACCCATACGTGTCCGACTCGGCTTCGTGGGTTCCGTACCGCGTCGACGATGTCGTTCTTGTTGGAGGTGGCCAATACGGGTCCGGGCGCATCAAGGATGCTGGGAACCACGAAGCAGGTGGTTTTGCCAGTTCTCGGTCCGGCCAATGCGACAATCACGTCCTCCCAGGTGCTCCATACGCCTGCTCCGCCGTTCACGTTCGTGCCGAGGAAGATGCCAGGCTTGGCGTCCTGGATGACGTTCATCCGTTTGGCTGTTTCGACGGCATGCTTGTAGGAGAGGGATTCCACGTCACGTCCCACGCCCAGGTAGCGTGCGGCATGATCGGCGCGGGTGCGCTTCGATTGGCTGTTCGCGAATATGACTGCGGCAAGGATGGAGATCACGGCCATGGCGATCGACGCCACCGCCGATACGATCCATCCACTGATGCCGGGCCATGCGATTTTTCCCGAGACGAGTCCAGCGACCACGTCGAGTGCGGACAGTCGTTGCGGAGTGCTGCCTGACTGCAGGAGCGTGCCGAACCACCATCCCGCATAGACGATGACGAAAACCAGCAGGGCGATGCCGCCGAGGATGAGGCCGATGATCATGCCGTCGGACATGGAGTCCGGCTGTCGTCTTCGATTGTTCGGAGTGGTCATACCCGGTTCCCTTCCGTATGCCAGAGTCTGTTGGTGTCGTTGATATGTCGTTCCGCATCGGTCAGATCCAGGTGGAATGGGATGCCGGGCCGTCCGCCGACTTTGACGAGGAATTTGCCTCGTCCCGGTGGTTCGGCTTCGCCGCCGAGCCGTGAATCCCAGGCGGGAGGATCCTGCCAGGATTCGAGCAGCTGCTGTTCGCGACGGCTTAAGGTGACGGCCTGATCCAGGAGCGGCATTTCCTTGGATGGCAGTCCTCCGCAGACGACCATGCCGCTGCGTTCGACGAATCCCTGCGCTTTCATCCGGTCCATTTCGGTCGGCAGACTCATCAGATCGCTCATGGTGTGGCTGATGAGCACCTGGCCGACGCCGAAGCTGCGGTTCAGTCGGGTGACCGCGTCGACGCGGTCGACCATGCCGGTGCCCGAGCGCAATGCCTGCCACAGTTCGTCCATGACGATGAAGTAGTGGCGCATGGGTTCGAGGCCAGCTTCGGCGAGAATGTGCGCGGCGTCGACGGTGCAGAATCCGGCGTCCCAGCAGGCGAGAAGCGCTGCGGCGCGGACGGTTCCGTCGGATTCTCCGATGGCGCTGATGTCGAAGACGACCGGACGGTCGGGGCGCATGGTCTCGCTGGTCTGCTGGCTGAACAGGTCTCCGAAAGTGCCGGAGCCGGCGAGGGCGATGAGGGAGACTTCGAGATTCTCGACAATCTGCCGATACCGGTCCATGTCGCCGCGGTCCAATGCGACGGCTCGCAATTGGTCTGGAGCGTCGCGGACGACCTGCAGCAGGTCGGCCATGACGGGCGGTTGGATGCCGAACCGGTCGTCGAGCACGCGTAGCGCACGGTCGATGATCGTGGTCTCGCGATCGGACGGTTGGCTTCCGCGCACAATGGCGATGAGTCCGCCGATCATGTTGCGGCGGCGGGAGTGGATGATTGCCGCGAGTTCTTTGCGTTTCGCGCCGGAAAGACGGTTGAGGCTTGAGAGTGCGCCGCCCGGGTCGAGCACGTTGATGCTGCCGCGTCGGTATCCGAGTGGGATGACCTGGCCGCCGAGGGCGCGGACCACGTCGATGTGTTCGGCTTTCACGTCTCCTAGGAACATTGGTATCACGCCATATCCGTTCAAGCCGACGGCCCAACGGCGTACGACGGTGCTTTTACCCAAGCCTGGTTTGCCGAGGACGAACGCGCTGGGATTGGAGATCAGGTGGGCGCGGGTGAACCAGCTGATCGGATCGCAGCAGAGGGTCGAGCCTGTGAACAGATGTCGTCCCATGGGCACGCCGACCATGGGTGTGCCGGCTCCGACCGCGAATGGCCACAGGCCGCAGACCTGAACGGTGGAGCCACGCCATTCGGGAGGCTGTTGGATGGTGTCCTCCCAGCCTCCTGCCGCGCACCGCCATCCGCGGGAACCGAAAGGCATGGATTCCCGTTGCGGATTCCTTTGGTGTTTCGCTGTCATCGGTATCGTTCCTTTCACAGCTTGTCGGTGAATTCGGCGGGAATCATGAGATGCTGTCTCAGGTTCAGTCCCAGGGGAAGGCATGCTGCGAACGCGCTGGATTGTGAACCGTAGACGGGACGGATGCGGATGCGGGCCGATGCTGCCAGATTGTCGATCGTGGCCATCACGTCGGCGCGGTTGCGTTCGTGATCCATGGTGACGGTGGCAAGCATTCCGAAGTTGACCATGCCCGCACCGGAGGCTTCCTCGTTGGCGGTTTGGCGAGCGGCTTTCTGTCGGCGTAGCGCGCGTGCGGATGGTTTGTCCGCGCTGTTGACGGCGAAGTCGGCTGTTCTTGCATCGGTTTCGACGATGTCCGGCGTGCGGGCCGGACTGATCGGCCGATAGAGAAGGGTGACACGTTTGCGCAGCACGTCATGCTGTGGGGCGAGCAGTCGGGTCAGGACGTTCGCGTGGACGACGCCGCGGGGCGCTTCGGTCATTTCCCAGGTCACGGAGATTCCGGAATCATGCATGTAGTGGTCCCAGTTGTTGCGGGCGGCGACCGGTCCGCATTCCTCCCATTCGATGTCGTCGCGTTCGCCCGAGGCGTGCATGTCGTCGAATTGCGTGCAGACAGCTGGATCATATGCGGTGCGGATCGTTTCGCACAGTTCTCGTGCTCCGAGTGGCGTGCATGCTCCTGCACCGGTCGCCTCCAATGCGGCCGTCAGATGCGGCATGCGGGTCATCAGGTCGCCGATCATTTCGTCACGGCGACGACGGCGGGAGCCGGCGGTCTGCATGTCCGAATAGGTGAGGGCCACGTATGCCTGCACGCTGTTCGACCCTTTTGGGTAGGAGGCGAGGATGTCCTTCAACACGGCCACGGAGAATGGCTGCGCATCATTGACCATGTTGAGTTCGACCTCGCGGCGAAGTCGCGCGCTGGTCGCCGGCGCGGTTTCCACGGTCACGCTGAATGATGTCAGTCCTGGCTCGTCGCCCATGTCCGCTTGGAAACGTCCCCATCGGGCCACCCACAGATCGATCTGGTCCGCGTCGACGAGATCCTCTCCTGATGGCGACGTGCCGATCACGATGGTGTAGGTGTGCTGTTGTGGACTGTAGACGACGGCGAATGGGCGATGCGCTGCATCATGGCCTTCGTAGAGGCGCATGGGAGCGAGCAATCCAGGCAGGCGGTGTTCTCCCTGGTTGCTGATGCCGAGCAGTCCGGACTGGTAGATGGTGCGTTTTTTCGCATGTCCGTGCTTCCATGCGGCGATGACGACGATGCGTCCGGCCAGACTACGGCCGTGGATGTCTTTGGCTGCTATCAGGAGCAGGGTGATGCCGGTGATGGCGAGGATGCCGATGGCGATCACCCAATTGCCCGCCATGATGAACATGATCATGAGCACCAGTCCGGAGAACATGATGGCCGTGCCTATCATGCCGAGCCCGGGAATGAGGCCGGGCGTGGATGGGCGGTTCCAATTGCCGTAGGTTCTAGGCTCCGCTTGGCGTGGCTCCGTTGCCGACGTCATGGCTTCCTCCGTTCATAGGTCGCATGCCTGTTTCCGACGGCGGCGTCGGCGGCATGGAAACGTTGGTTGAACCGGATGGTCCGGATGTGGCGGATTCGATTTTTCCTTGCACTGATTGGACTCCTTGGATGGCCGCTCCCGCGACCATGCCCGCCGGTCCTGCGGCTGCTCCGGCAGTAGCGGTTCCGGAGCCCATGCCCGCGCCCGCTCCGGCTGTGGAGGCTGGTCCTGCAACAGGGCCTGAGGAGGTAGTGGCGGTCGGAGTCGATGTCGAGGAGGATCCGCCGGATGGCAAGCCTGATCCGGATGGAGTGGATTGTGCCGTCTGACCGCTGGAGGTTTGGCCTCCTGACATTTGGGCGATCATCATCGCGCCGGTCGGCGCTGCGGCTGCGAGCATTCCGCCTCCGGATCCGCCATCGGAGACCGCCGCGACGGCGGGAACGGCGAATCTCATCAGCGCGGGCATGGCAAGAATCGCCATGACCATGAATGCGAAGCCGACGAGCACGCCGGATATGCTTCCTTCTTCAGTGCCGAACGCGTTGCCGCCAATCATTCTGAAGCAGATCGCGTAAATGATGGAGGCGACCGGCTTGTATAGGATTGCGGCGGCCAGCCAGCCGACCGCACGCTGGTACCATTGCTGTCCCCAACTGGTGTTGGTGTTCGCGCTGGCAAGCGGCAGCACCGACATCATGAGAACCAGCAGTCCGGAACGTGCGATCATGACGATGATTTGGACGATCTGGCCGATGAGGATGAACAGTCCGATGACCAGCACCGTGGCGATGCCGCCCGGCATGGTGGGTGAGAACAGTAACGCCTTGGTCATGGACGTGTTGAAATCCTTATCGGCAGCGGCGTCGATCACCGCCGCGGAGAAGGAGTCGGACGCGGTAAGCAGCAGGGAAACGATGGTGGGGCCTGCGCCCGCCACGATGATCAGTCGGATGACGGATTTGATGGTGTTCTTGCCTTCTTCGGCGCGCATCTGCCACATCATGCGGCCCATGCCTATCAGGACGCTGGCCACGGCGGCAGCCTGCATATACCACCAGAGGTTCGATTGGACCATGGCGACCGCGCCGCCGACGCCCGTCGGACCGGAGGACAGGGCGACCGACACCATTCCGGCTGAAGCTGAGATGACTACGACCGCTCCGAGAATCATGCCGATATGTCCGGCTTCTCTGGCCGCGCCGCCTTGTCGGGCGTGGATGGCGAAGCGGACGCCGGCGATCATCAAGGCGATGATCGCGATGGCGAAGCATACCCATTTCATCCAGCCCAGGATCTGCAATACTCCGGCGCTGGCGCCCACTGTGACCGGTTCCGAACCGTCGCCGGTGATGTCCGGAGTGGGCACGTTCATCCACATTGACGAGAATTCCTTGACGGTGTTGCCTATCGCATCGGACAGGAGGGACGCGAATATGTCGAAGACCGCTCCGACGAGTTTTCCCAATCCGCTGGCCACCAAGCTCACTGGATTCAAGCCGGATATGGCGTCACCTATCTTGTCGAGCCATTCCATCAGGTTTCCCGCCAAGGCGTGTAGTTCACGAAGCTGGAAAGCGTCGCCGATGAGACGGGAATCGTGTCTTCCGACTGCAGTTTCCAGTCTCCGTTGTCCCAAACAAGGTTGTATACGATCGACAGGTTGATGCTGCGTCCGTCCGCTGATGCCTGATAGCCCAAGTCGACGATTGCAGTGGTTTCCTTCGATTCAAGGATTCTGAATCCGTAGAGTTCTGCTCGCACTCCGGAATCGGAGTCGTTTTTCAGGGTTTCGTTTTGGAGCTTCTCCTTGATGGTGTCGTATTGGGATCCGTGTCCAAAGAGTTTGATCACAGAGTCCGCGTCGGTCATGAGCGTCGGCGAGGTCATCATGGCGGCAATGTTCGCCGCGGCGAGCAGCGCTCCGGATGGCGAATGCGCGTAGCAACGCCTGTAGCCGTCGGAATCAGTGAGATACGGGCCCAGTTCGTCGCTGGTCGGATATGGCCAGAGCGTCTGTTCCTGATAGTTCCATGCGACGTTCGGCGCGTTCTCCGGTTGGGTCGGATCCCATTGGCCTACTTGGCAGGAAGTCTTGTCCGCGGTTTTCTGATTTTTCGGCTTTTCCCATTGCAATGACGAGTCGCCGTTGTTTGAGGCGGATGAGGTGGTGGAATCCTTGGGCGCGCCGCATGCGCCGATCATGCCGATGGCGAGCAACATCGCCACTGCTGCGATTGCTGGTCGATGATACATGGCTTCACTCCCCTGCCAGGAAGCCGACCAATGTTCCGGCCGCGGAGACGACGATGACGCCTGCGAGCACCATGCCGACATGGCCGACGCCTTCGGCGCCGTCTCCTCTGCGGGCCCGGACCGCGAACATGACGCCTGCGGCGATCAGTGCGACGACCAGCACCGCAAGGGCCACCCATTTCGCCCATCCCATGATGGTGACAAGACCTTCGGTTCCCGGAGGCTGTTGGGATGGAGGGTTGGGCACTGCGGCCATGCTGCGGCCGTCAGCTTGTATGGCAGCAGCCACAACAAGGATGTGATGGTTGATTGTTCCCATGAGAGGCTCCTTTACCTACGGATTTTCAACTGCCGATGAGGGATTCGATGAGTGAACGCTGCCGGCTGAACCTGTCTTGATTGGTTGGCGGATAAGGTTCGAGCCGGAGCGTTTTATCAAAGGGGAACTCGACGGTGTTTGGTGCGAGCGACCGTGTGAGTTCTCCAAGCTGTTTCAGTTCCTTGGGGATTTTGCCTGGCATGTCGGCGACGATCGCGAGTCCAATGAGCCGGCCGTAACCGGCCAGACCGGCCAGATATTGCTGCAAAGCCATTCTTCCGCACTCCAAGCCGTAGGCGCTGGTCCTGCAGCAGATGAGTATGTCGCCCATGGTTGGAAAGCAATGTTCGGCGGCCATCCAATATGGGTTGAGCGCGGCTATGACGCTTTCGCCGCTTCCCCCATGCGCGCCGACCACCCAAAGGCCGGCTGTCGGAAGGGAACGCACCGCGAGCATTCTTGCGGGTGCGGGAATGCCTTGCTGCCATTCCCGCGGATTCGGCCGCGGCGCATTGTCGGCACGGCATTCAGGTCGTGACGGCAATGGCGGCATGTCCGGCACTGCCGGAGATGGCCGCGGCGGCAATGCCGAGACGGTCTGCTGTGACATATCCCTTCCCTTCTCTCTGAAGATAGTTATCTATCTTCCATAAAGGTTATAGTGATAGTATTCTATCACTATGTGCATTGTCAAGCAGGAACGTCGTATCCCTGCGCAATCAGGACTGGATGTGGTGACATGGATGGTTTCTTCAAGGATTCAGCCCACATACTGCTACGCGTCGGCGAGGTTGCCGAACTGCTGCAGGTGAGCGAAAGCACTGTCACAAGATGGATCAGACAGGGAAGGATACCGGCGATCAGGATCGAACGCGGATGGCGGATCCCTCGCGACGAGTTGCACACATGGCTTCACGTCCGTCGGACGATGGGCGGACAGCATGGACGACGCTAAATCCTCTGCGGGTCCTTTGGTCGCCATTTTCTGCTTTACGCTTGCGGCCGTCATGCTGTTCATGGGCCCGTTGTTCGCCATTGGTCTAGCCGTCTCCGACGGCGAATCGGAATCGGCATCCGGAGGACTTACCGGGGTGCCGGACGAGTTCCTCGCCGACGTGCAAAAGGCGGGGTCAATCTGCGCCGAGGTGACGCCGCAAATCATCGCCGCGCAATTGGACGCAGAATCCGGTTGGAATCCCACCGCAACCAGTCCCGCCGGGGCGCAGGGAATCGCCCAGTTCATGCCAGGCACATGGGCCGCGCACGGCAAGGACGGGGACGGTGACGGGAAGGCGGATGTCCTCAATCCGCATGATGCGATCTGGAGTCAGGGCAACTATATGTGCCAGCTGGTCGATTCGGTCAAATCACTCAAAGCATCCGGCAAAATCACCGGAGACATCACAGAGCTCGCCTTGGCCGCCTACAACGCGGGACTTGGCGCGGTATCCGATCACGGAGGCATTCCGCCTTACAAGGAAACTCAAGCATATGTGAAGAAGATCATCGAATGGGCACGGACCAAATACACGATGTCCGGAGGCGGCACGGTGGTGGGTCAGCTGACGCCGAAGCTCATCATGATGGACGACATCCATGTGGATATATCGGCCATGAACATTCCCGCGATCTGGTATCTCGATCCGAGCGGGTACGAGTACAAGCAGTGCACTTGGTGGGCGGCATCCAGACGGCAAAATATCGGCAGACCGGTCGACACCCATATGGGCAATGGCGGCTTCTGGATTGAATCCGCCCGTCGCCTCGGCTACCAGTACGGCAAGGATCCTCAACCGGGTGACGTGATAACGTTCCGCCCGGGCGTACTGGGCGCGCATCCGACGTACGGCCACGTGGCCGTGGTCGAACAGGTCGACGCCGACGGTGGCATCACCATCAGCGAATCCAGCTCGACATTGCCGGCGCCGATCATCACCCATTACTCGAAAGCACAATTGGATGCGGCCAGGGAAGGCATCTGGTTCATCCACTGAAAACCGCACACCCCCATCAATGGCATACCGTAAAACACCAAGGAAACGTTGGGATTCGTCTGCTATCTTTGCATGTGGCAATAGCTCCTTACCTACGGAAGGCATACCGCTTGTCTTGGCGGATTGGGCGGTATGTCAGTTGCCAGACCCTCCTGATGGACCCCTCCGTCAGGAGGATCTTCTCCATGCCGGTTCACACTCACCCCGGCAGGGTTTCGGATTGCGCCAAATCACTCGAATGATAAGATAAGGCCGTCCGTCATACGGACGAAAACAATAGTTTCCAATCTTTTTTGAGGAAGAACCGTTAGGTGACTGACACTACCGAAGCGCGTAACACGCATGCCGAACGTTGGACGTCGATGGACAAGGCGGCCATCGAATTGATTCGCGAGTGGATGGCGGAAGGTCCGGTCAGGCATACCATGAAGGATTGCGCGCAGGTGCTGAACTGCTCCTATCCCCGAATCCGGGCGCAGTTCCGTTACGCGTACAGCCCATTGACCTTGGGTGACTTCACCAAGCTGTGCGACTATTTCGGCAAGGATCCTTTCGAAGCATGGCTCGAAGTGGCCAGCAAGGCGAGCCGGATGGCTGGCGACGATAAAAAGGCCAGCGAGATCACGCTGCGGGCCAATGTGTTCAAGGCATTGTCCGAGACGATCAACGCCACAGAACTCGCCCCACATGCCGAATAGGTCTCGCCGGCGTCTCACAAAATTATCCCCCGATTGTCATCACTCCCTCTTTTTCTGTTACACTGAGGCGACTATGTAGGGGGAGTCAATCCGCCACACCCTATCCATGGACGACCTCCCTGCATGTGCATAACCAAAAACGCCGCCGGCGAAAGGGCACATCATCAAGGAGGAGCTATGCCTTTCCACAGCGACCAGGTAATTTGGAAAGCGGGAAACCTCACACGCGATCCCGTATTCCGCACCTTCAGCGACGGCAATGAGGTCGCATACCTCACCCTTGCCGTCAACCATCAAGGGAAACCAACCGAATTCCTTGACCTACAGGCACGAGGATTCAACAAGGAGTACATCAGAACACAGGAGTTCAAGGCAGGAGATTTCACCATCGTCGGCGGCGCACTGTCCACAAGGAAAAAGACGACCGGCGAGGAGGCTCCAGTATTGCGCGTTTCCGTCATCACCAAGGAAACCAGCTTCAACTACAAGCCACTCGATTGGGAATATCTTCATCGGGAAAATCCCGTCCAGTCTGAAGAAAGCCCCACCGAAAACTGACTTCTGGCGACCTATATCGGCCGTCATTTTCTCGAATACGATCCCGCATTTCTTATCGCAATGGAGTGATATGCCTTTTCTCAAAGAAGCGCTTTACAAAATCATTTCCGAAAAACTATCCGACGGAACACCCACTCGACGCTTCATGATCGAGCTTGACGGACAGCACATCATCGGCATCGACTGCGATCTGATCGAAACCATTTATGGACATGTCGATTCAAGCGAGCCGATCTCCGAAATCCGTTCAGTCTGGCTGGCCCACGCGCAAGAACACGGCATCGACCGCATCGAAGCCGAAGAGCGCTTCGCCATGACCTTGGCGAGTTTTCTAGCCGGTCTCATCTCGGAAAACCGGCTGATCAAGCCAATAGATAACGGGCCATCCTCTTCCGAACCGGAATCGTCATGACGCGCTATCCAAAGTACGATTCCCTAAAAGAACTTGCCCCGTATTATTTTCAGACACAAGAATCAGCGCCGGTCCCGCAGCGTCTAGCGGATCAGGAAATCTGGTACGGCCATTCGATCTTCACCTCGTCGCTGTTTCCCCAAAATCCGCCGAAGGAACCAACCAGCTTCATCGTCAAACGTCAGGTGAATTACGAGTACATCCTCGAGGCAGGAATCGATCCGGCCACCAAAACCCAAAAATTCCCGTATGGCAAATATCCGCGCATGATCATGTGCTGGATAGCCAAACGAATACGCATGGCAGGAAAGAAAGGAGACAAGTACGTCGATCCGAAGAAGATGTCGATTCGGATCCCATCACTCTCACACCTGGCCGCGGAACTTGGAATCGCCAAAGGCGGCGTGACCCTATGCGCCATCAACGAGCAGATACGAGCATTGACCCTCTGCAGCATCAGCGTGCACAAGTGCAGCGGGTTCGCAGCCAGTCGGAACCGACGTGAAATAGTCAATCTTCCGTTGACGCGTGCCATCATCTTCGACGAGTGCGAGAACATTCGGGAAAATGGATTCGTCATGATTCTCACTCCCGAGATTTGGAACATTCTTTCCAAGGAAACCGCCCCATTCGATTTTCAAGCCGCGAAAGCATTGCTCAAGGGGCGTAGGGTCATGGCTCATGACATCTACATCTGGATGGTGGGAACCTACTTCAACATGCGTTTCCCCCGCAACTTCTCCTGGCATTGGCTTCATGAGACGTTTGGCGATGGGTTGAGCGATGAACGCAATTTCCGTTTCAGATTCCGCAGGAACATATGCATGGTCAACCTGTTTTATCCGCAGGCGCGTTTTGAGATCACCAAGGAGGGAGTCACGCTGCTTCCAAGCCGTCCGGCCATCGAACCACGACGGACTTCTCGTCATTGATCAATCCGAGGAAGGCTGCTGCTTTTATCCACCATTCAGGTGGTGGAGTATCGTAGCAGCCTTCTTTTTTTGAACCTTCCGGAGTGGAGTAACGTAGCAAAAATCGTGGAGTATCGTAGCAGTTTTGGTGGAGTAACGTAGCAAAACGGTGGAGTAACGTAGCGAAAAAGCCGCTAAAGCCCTTACACGAGTAGGAAAACGGGCAAACGTATATATAGATAGAAGAATATTTTAAATAGCAACCTTCTGAGAGAACGCAAAATCTACATTTCACAGAGAACAGAACGACACGCCGATATTTAAATATTTTTATTTATTTTTATTTAAATATATTTAAATGCTCTTTCCTTGCTTTTCTGCCGATTACCGGCTCAACCCATCACCCTACAGCCTTCCGAATGGAGGAAAGCGACCAGAAAAAGCCCTTCCTCGATTAGCTCTATACACTAAGATTTCACCTATGAGCGCTGAATTGGAACCACGTGGCATGTCCTCCTTCCTCGACAACAAGAACCAAGAGGAAGACACCCCATCTATCTGGTATGGGCACAGTCTACTGACCGCAAGCCTGTTCCCAGCCGAACAGCCTTCGGAAGATACCCCAGCCATCACCAAGCTCAATGGCAACATCGAGTACATACTCGAAGCGTCCTATGATCCGGTCACGGGCAAACGCCTGTATCCAAGTGGCAAGTATCCACGTCTGATAATGGTGTGGATGGCAAAGCAGATCCGTCGTGCAGGCAAACGCAAAACGGCGACTTGCGATCCGGATCGGCACATCATCACACTCCCCTCCGTTGGCGCGCTCTGCGACGAACTGGGACTTGGACATGGCGGCAGAACCGCGCAACGCGTCCAGGAGCAGTTCCGACTGCTCCTCCGCAGTCGCATTAGCCTCCGCAAGGTCATGGGATTCAAAGGATCCGACTACCACGACATCATCGATATTCCAATCGCCAAGGAAACGGTCTTCAAGGAATCCGAGACCAGCGCCGAGTTCAGCGGCCTGTCCGTGATGCTCACGGAAGAAGTCTGGGACAAGCTGGCCACAGAATCCGCACCTTTCGATATGTCGGCAGCGAAAGAGCTTCTGTCTGGACGTTCGGTCATGCCATGGGATATCTACTTGTGGCTGGTTGGAAGTCTTCCGAAAATCGGACGCCCAATGCCGATCACCTGGCAGTGGCTCTATGAGCGCTTTGGCAACGGAACCCAGCTCAAGAATTTCAAGGAACAGTTCAAAAAAAGTCTCAGCAAAGCCCTGAAAGCATATCCAGAAGCGAAAGTAGACCTCACCTCAAAGGGGATTGTGCTCAATCCATCCGCCCCCGTCATCAAAAGAAAACCTCCACAAAAGCACATTCCTGCTAGGAAATTTTACAGGTGAAATGTGGACTTTCACAGCATATCGGCCTCTGCCATTCATGCGAATGTGGACTTTCACAGCCGGAAATGTGGACTTTCACAGCCAGGTATGTGGACTTTCACAGCCGGAAATGTGGACTTTCACAGCTTTCAAAAGCCCGTTCGGCTTTATAGCAGTAAGGCTGACCTATGTTCTATATATACTTATATAGAAATATGTATAATTTATATAGCAAAACGAAATTTGCCAATCGGCGGCGAAAGTCCACATTCCCGTAGATTTTTCCGATTTCGCCACTCCATAGCTTTTTGCAAATAGACGCATTCATGATAATATTTAAATAAATATAAATATTTATATTTATTTATACGAAAGGCTTCTCATGATCATCGGTGTCCTGAACATCAAGGGAGGTGTCGGAAAGACGACAACCTCCATGGCTCTCTCCACGGCTATCTACAGGTCTGGCAAAGATGTGACCATCTTCGATACCGATCCTCAAGGAAGTGCCACACTTTGGTCCCAAGCTGCGGAGGACAATGGAGACGCACTGCCCTTTGAAGTTCTTTCCAAGAATCAAGCTGAAATCCGTCGTCTGGGATCGCATCGCCCGGACAAGGACGGACAAGTCATTGTCATCGACACTCCTCCGAGCGGTGATGTCATCAACGAGGTCATCAAGGTCTCTGACTTCGTCATCATTCCTTCGACCTCGTCACCCGTTGATCTGCAGCAGACCCTGCTGACCTGCGCTTCATGCCAAGATCAAGGCAAGGAATACGCAGTTCTCATCGTCATGGCCCGCAAAGGTACTACCACTCTTGAAGCCTTCCGTACGGCCGTTGAGAAAAGCGGTGCAGGCATCTTCGATGCGGAGATTCCTCTCAAGGAAGTGTTCAAGGGAGATTTCGGTCATTCCTTCCCGAGTAACCTGCAGGGCTATGAGGATGTGTGGAAGGAAATCCGGGAGGTGGAAGCGTGAAAAGAGCCAAGCAGCGTCTTGATATGACATTCCACGCGCCGAATGAAGTTCGTGGGAAAACTCTGGACAGCATCATGAATGCCCAGAACACCAATGATCGCGGAGACGGTGATGTCAGGAAAGTCATGATGTCTTTCCAAGTTGAGGAGCCTCTGAAAAACGAGCTCAAAGTCTGGTGCAAAGACAACGGGATGAAGATCGGCGAAGCCGTCAACCACGCTATCCGCGACTGGCTGGAAAGCCGCTGACCTAAACCGGATGTGGACTATCACAGCAAAGTAGGCGGTGATAGTCCACATTTTTTATCTACGTAGGCGGATTCCTCGCTCCTCCATCATCCATCTAGGTTTTGCATGGCTGGATGATGTCATTTTCGGACGGATTCACGTTTGCTTCTCCGCCGTTACGGATGTGGACTTTCGCCGCCGAATAATCCGCTGAGTTCGCTGGTTTGAGTTCCGTTATGGTGCGTTCCGGTTGCTGGTGGCTGTGAAAGTCCACATGTTTTTCAGCTTTTTCTCGAATTGGATTTTGTTGATGCCGGATGTGGACTTTCGCCGCGAGGTGGAGTTGCTTCGAAGGAATCAATGTGAACTTTCGCAGCTTTATGGGTATGTAAAAGGCCATCGCGTGGTGCGGTGGCCTTGATGGTGACTGTCGTGTGTGTTCAATCTTTTTCGGCGTCCGGATATTCGTCTCTCGGGCGCCCGTAGAAGACGCACCAGTTGAGCCAGCGGTACAGTTCCTCGTTGCTGACGCTGATGCTTGGCCCGTCGATGAGGAGGAACGGCGCATGGAACATCGAGGAGTATGCTCCCAGTGCGTCGTCGATGTTTTCCTTCGTTGCTGGTCCGGCCTCGGCCATCGCTTGGTCGAAGTCGCCGTCGTAGAACGCTTGGAGTCCCTTCATCGTGTCGCCTCCTCCTTGACCATTTCATCGAACAGTCTAGCGGCTCGGAAGATCCTGAGAGTCCCAAGTGCTTGTTTTCGAGTGCATCCGGATCGAAGCTCGTCCGTCGAGACGCAGTCTCCCGTGGAACAACGTTTCTTTTCCTCCGGAGACCAAGGCTGGCGGAATCGGAGGCATGCCCTCCAAGACGTTTTCCGGCGAGAACCTGTTCCAGAATATCTACGCCATGGGCCTGTCCGGCGGCGAAGGACCGCTCGACACTGCTCTGACGGGTCTGGACGGATTCGGCCACTTCGTCCAAAGCGCCGCTCTCGTCCGGAACGTCAGTCGAAGCGCGCGCCTTCGGGTTTGCTGGGCAGCGAATACAGGCATGTCTGGATGATCAGCGAGACGCCCGAACAGCCGAAGCTGATATAAAGCAGGATGAGCAGCTGTCCCGCGAACGTGTTCGGGTCATGGAAGTCGAGCCTCATCTCATTCGGGATTATCATGATCGCGCCGATGCCGATGAACATCATGCCGACGGCGATGAAGGCCAGGATCGCGACGGCGAGGATATTGCCGGAATGCCCCAGAAGAAGCCACCATCCACTGCGGTTCGCATCATGCAGCCTTCGTATGGAAATGGCCAGGAAC
>NZ_JBNMKH010000024.1:0-27223 GCF_050874245.1 Bifidobacterium sp.
CGGTGGATGATTCGGACCGGGGGGCGGCGGTGATTGTGGCGCTGCGCGTGCTGGTCGTGCTATTCGCGCTGTGCGGGCTGGCACTGCAGGTCGGCGCGCTCGTGGCGGGCGTGGTCGTCTCCATCGATTGCATACACGCGGACGTGACGCATTGGCTCTATGTGATCGGATTCGTGCTGATGGTGGCCTGTTTCGAGGCGGCTCTGGTGCCGTTGTGGAGACTGCTGACATTGGCTCGTCGCCGTGACGTGTTCTCCGGGAAAGCCATCCATCTGGTCGACGGCATACTTGGATGCGCCGGCGCGGAGGGGATCCTGGTCGTCCTGGCGATGCTCTCCCAGGCCTGGCTGTCGCCATCCCTGTTCCTGTCGAGGCTGCTCGGGTTGGAAACGGATCTGGTTCGCTTCGCGGTCGCGGGCGGCGGTCTGGTGGCTCTGTTGCTCATAGCGGCGTTCATGCTGCTCATGCTGGTGATGCGCTCGCTGCTGCGGCAGGCCATCGAGCAGCGTGATGAGCTTTCGGCGGTGATCTGACATGGCGATCCGTGTGAATCTTGATGTGATGCTGGCCAAGCGCAAGATGGGCGTGAATGAGCTGGCCGATGCGATTGGCATCACGCCCGCCAATGTGTCGGTGCTGAAGAACGGCCGCGCCAAGGCGATTCGTTTCTCCACGCTTGACGCGATATGCTCCACGCTTGACTGCCAGCCCGGCGATGTGCTCGAATGGGTCGATGACGTCGATTGACGGTTGGCATGTCTGAAGGCGATGCCATAATCGAACGTATGTACGAATGTTTGGACTTGTTTTCCGAAGCGACCAGAACATGGTTCAGGCATGCGTTCGACCATCCGACCGAAGCACAGCGGCAGGCTTGGCCCGCTATACGAGCCGGTGAGAACGTTCTGGTGGTGGCTCCCACCGGCTCGGGCAAGACGCTATGCGCGTTCCTTTCCGCGATCGACCGGCTGATGTCCGGGAAAGAACGTCGGACGGCCCAGCCATCCGACTCAAAAAGCGGCAAACCGGTCGGCGGAGTCAAAGTGCTGTACATCTCGCCATTGAAGGCGCTGGGCGCGGATGTCGCGAAAAACCTGCAGGCTCCATTGGACGGTATCTCCAAACAATGCGAGACGATGGGCTTCCCTGCTCCGAATGTCAGCGTGGCCATGCGCAGCGGGGACACCTCGCCACAGGAGCGACGCCGAATCGTCAGCCATCCACCAGACATCCTCGTTACCACACCCGAATCGCTGTTCCTGCTGCTCACTTCCCAGGCGCGCCGGATACTTTCCACCGTCGAAACCGTCATCGTGGACGAAATCCATGCCGTGGCGGGAACCAAGCGCGGCGCGCATCTGGCACTCAGTCTTGAACGGCTTGACGAGTTGACCGAAAAACCGGCGCAGCGCATAGGACTATCGGCCACCGTCAATCCCGTGGAGGAGGTGGCCCGCTTCCTCGGCGGCTCACAACCGGTACGCATCGTGCGTCCGCAGTCCCGTCCGGATATGGAGATCAAGGTAGTGGAGCCGCTCTCCGACATGCTTGACACCAGCGCCACCGGAGGGTCGGTATGGCCGGCCATCGAGCGCAGCGTGCTCGATGAGGTGCTTGTCCACCGCACCACCCTTGTGTTCGTCAACTCGCGAGGACTTGCCGAAAAGCTCACCGCACGGCTCAACGACCTCTATACGCAATCCCGTGGCGGTTCCATTCCCCAATATCAGGACATGGGCTCGCCCGAAGGGCGCGAGCATTTCGCCAGACACTATGATTCCGTGGTCGGCTCGACCACCATGCTGGTCGAGTCGCACGAGGATGCCGACGCGATCGCCATGGCCCACCATGGTTCGGTCTCCAAGGATCGTCGCAAGCAGATCGAGGAACAGCTCAAACGTGGACAACTGCGTTGCGTGGTGGCCACATCCAGCCTCGAACTCGGCATCGATATGGGGTCGGTGGATTTGGTCATCCAGATTGCCCCTCCGTTGTCGGTGTCGTCGGGGCTGCAGCGCGTCGGACGCGCCGACCACAAGGTCGGGGGAGTGTCGCACGCGTTGCTCTATCCGGTCACGCGTCAGCAGATCATCGGCATGGTGGCCAGTGTCGAAAGCATGCGGTCGGGGGATCTCGAACCACTGCGCGTCATCGGCAATCCATTGGATGTGCTCGCGCAGCAGACGGTCGCGGCGGCGGCGATGCACGACCTCAAACCGGACGAATGGTATGCCGTGGTACGCCGATCCGCGCCGTTCCGCGATCTTGAACGTTCCATGTTCGACGCCACCATGGGCATGATGACCGGTGCCTACAACAGCGAGGACTTCTCCGCATTCCGGCCGCCTCTGCAATACGACGAGGAATCGGGGCTTATCACCGCCAGACCCGGTGCCGCGCGTCTCGCAGTCACCAGCGGCGGCACCATTCCCGACCGTGGCATGTATACCGTCGTGCTCCCCGAAGAAGGTTCCGGTCCGGGGCCGCGCAAAGTGGGGGAGCTGGATGAGGAGATGGTCTACGAATCCCGGGTCGGGGACGTCATCACCTTGGGCACTTCGACATGGCAGATCCAGGAGATCACCCACGACCGTGTCGTGGTGCTGCCGGCTCCCGGGCGCACGGCTCGGCTGCCATTCTGGCATGGCGACCAGGATGGACGTGATTACCATTTCGGCATGACGGAAGGGCGTCTCGTCCGCGAGCTGAGCCGTGAACTGTCCTCCGGAACGGACGGCTCCGTCGGAAAACCGAAATTCACCGCATCGGCGGAGCGGCGACTGCGGGACGACGGACTTGACGGCAATGCCATCGGCGATCTGGCCGCATTGCTGGCCGAACAGCGCGAATCGACTGGCATCGTGCCCGACGACCGTGAACTCGTCGTGGAACGTAGTCGGGAGGAAGACGGCGATTGGCGCATCATCGTGCACTCCCCGTTCGGCAGACGCGTTCACGAGCCGTGGGCCATGGCCATCACCACACGTCTGAAGCAACGTTACGGCTTCGATGGACAGGTGCATGCGGCCGATGACGGCATCATCCTGCGTTTGCCGGATGGATACGCCGATATGCGGATGCGTGATCTGATATTGTTTGACTGCGATGAGCTGCAACGCATCGTGGAGACGCAGATCGGCGAAAGCGTGCTGTACATGGCGCGATTCCGCGAATGCGCCGCACGATCGTTGTTCCTGCCCCGCACCAGACCCGGCAAACGTGTGCCGCTATGGCAGCAGCGGCTGAAAGCCGCGCAATTGCTCAACGCGGCACGCGCCTGCAGGAATTTCCCGCTCCTATTGGAAACCGCGCGCGAATGCCTGCAGGACGTCTACGATCTGCCTGCATTGCACCAGGTGATGGCGGGATTGAATGATGGTGCCATCAATCTGACCGAAACGACCACGCGGACGCCTTCGCCATTTGCAGAACAGCTACTGTTCGGATTCGTCGGATCGGTGATGTACCAATATGACGTTCCCCAGGCCGAACGCAGCGCGCAGCTGCTGTCCATGGATCCGGAAGTGCTGGAACGACTGCTGGGCGCCGCAGACATGGCCTCGCTACTGGACCCGGACGCTATCGCGCAGGTCGAGCAGGAACTGGCCAGAAGAACGTTCTGGAACGATCTGGATGAGGATGATGTCACGGGCCGAGTCACAAGATACGCCAAAACACACGGACCATTCACCGCGGACCAGATGATCGCACAGCTCCGGATCGACGCGACGCGGGCGGTCCATGCCCTGGACGAGCTGAACGCCAAAGGGACTTTGCTCAAAGGACGTTTCTCCGGTTCGGACCAGGCCGTCGACCAGTGGCTCCACGTCGAGGTGTTCCGACGTATTCGGTCGCTATCCCTCGCCAAAGCACGCCGTGCCGTCAAACCAGTCGACCAGACGGCATATCAGGCGTTCCTGCTGGATCGCCAAGGCGTCGGACCGGTGGGCGGTGCCCGATATGAAGGCGCCGACGGGCTGTTGCGCGTCATCGAACAGCTCGAAGGCGTGACTCTCAATGCCGACGTATGGGAATCCTCGGTGTTTCCGGCACGGGTCCGCGATTACGAGCCGGGCATGCTCGACGAACTGCTCGCATCCGGAGAAGTGGTATGGGTCGGCTCCAAATCCAATGGATCCAATGCCAAGGATGCCGGCACCATCGCATTCCATCCCGCCGACTCACGTTTGCTAGACATGCCGGATAATCCTGAACGGAACGAGTCGCACACCGATGCCATGACCGTTCCGGAAGCAGTGCTCGCCGTTCTGGATGGTGGCGGAGCCTTTCCCGCCCGGCAGCTCTCATCCATGGCGAAAACCCTATGGCAGAACCATGCCGAGATCCAAGTGAATGCCGAAACGGGGGAGATCATATACCCCTCGTGGAACGAGGAGCGGTTCGAAGAGGCGTTATGGTCCTTGGTATGGCAGGGCAGGATAACGAACAGTTCGTTCATGCCCGTCCGTTCGCTGTCCCGCAGACATGGAACGGTCCGTACACCTCGCGTGCCCGCCCGCAGACGCGTGCGGACACGTTCTTCGATTCCCGCTACGCTTGGCGGACTGTGGTCTGCGGTCAACCCGGACGGCACGGTCGGTTCCGACGAGTCGGCGCGGCCATCAGGCGCTGAGGAATACGAGATTGAACTGGTCGAATCGCTTTTGGACCGATACGGCGTGCTCGCCGCCCCTCTGGTGGACAAGGAACGGATCCCCGGAGGATTCTCCGGATTGTATCCGGTGCTCAAGCGTATGGAGGAACATGGACTCCTGGCCAGAGGCATGTTCGTCAAAGGCTTTGGCGCGGCCCAATTCGCCAGCCGTGACACCGTTGATGTCCTACGCGACGAGCACGGGTCGCGTGGCCTGTCCTGCGTGGCGCTTGATGTGACCGATCCTGCCGTTCTGACGGGATCCGCGATCGCATGGCCGCAACAGGAGCATCTCAAACCGGCACGAAGAGCCGGCTCAATCATCGTGCTCGCCAAAGGCGCTCCGGTCATATTCGCCATGCCGAAAAGCCATAAGCTCGTCAGTTTCACCGATGACGAGCCGACATTGCGATCCGCTTGCGCGGAACTTGCCTATACGCTGCAACGGCTTCCCAGTGGCAGCGTCAGCTTTGCCGAAATGAACGGCGAATCATTGAATGCGCGCAACGATGCACGGCGTCTGCTGCGTGCCGCTGGATTCGCCGACAGTCCGCAAGGCATGAGACTGTACCGTTGAACGCCGTTCGGACGTGCCGACGCAAAACGGGATGGGATGCCGTGCATCGGCATGAATCCCATGCACGGCATCCCGCGATTTTCGGAAGCCTCAGAAGAATCCTTCTCAGCCGGCCACCGCGATCGGAGCCGACAGTTCGGTTCCGGAACCATCGCGACGCATATCGGGCTTCGGCAGCTCCACATCGGTTCCGCCACTGGTCGAGGCATGAACCGGATACGCGCCCACAAACGCGAGAATCAGCGTATCCTGCCCCTTAAGGAACCGCTGCGAGCGGACGCCGCCAGTGCCACGGCCCTTCGTCGGATACATCTCCAACGGAGTGACTTTCGCCGAACCATTCTCCGTACCGGGCAGCGCCTTGGAATCGCCGGCAACGGTCAATACCACGGCTCCGGAAGCGGAGAACAGGCCGTTCTCACCCTCCTCATAGTTCCAAGCCACCTTATCCGCCGGAACAACCGCGAAAGCGGCCACCGTGCAGCCCTCCGCCAATCGGATGCCGGCCATGCCGCCGGCGGTACGACCCTGCGGCCGCACATTCTTCGCCTCGAACGTCAGCAAGGAGGAATCGGTGGACACGAAAACCAGTCGGTCGTTGTCATTCGCCTCGGCCGCGGCGAGCACCGCGTCTCCATCCTTCAGATCGATGACGCTCCACGAATCCATGGTGGTCGGCGACTCGCGGTTCCAACGCTTGACCACGCCATTGCGCGTGCCCAATGCCAGGGGAGCAGGCTGACCGCCATCGTCCGAGGATGGCATGGCTATCGCCGCGACGACCCGTTCCCCACGGACCGGATCGGTGTTCTCCGTCATGCCCAGAAGCTCCTCCGCTTTCACGCCTCCGGAGGCGCTGATCGTTCCTTCAGAGGAGACCTTCGGCAGCTCGACCACATGGGCCAGCACCAAACGGCCCGCGGAAGTGATCAGACCATACGAGGAGCGTGTGGAAGTGCGGAACATCGAAACAATCTGGTCATCCTTGGCCCGGTTCGCGGAAGCGGAACGGTTCTCCCAACGCTCCACCGCATCCACGGAAGTCCGTGCTATCAGGCCTGTGGCGGACAGCAGCACCGCGCAAGGCTCATCGTCAATCTGCAGAGCCGCCGCTGTGGCGTTATCCTCACCGGCCTTCTTCGCGGCCTTTGCGGCCGCGGCCACATCCGCCGCGGTGGAGGAGACGGTGGCCGCCGCACGCGCCGCAGCCATCGCATTCGCGGAAACACCGTCATCACCATGCGCCACCACCGGAGTCAGATTGCCCTCGGCATCCTCATCCAGCAGCACGGTACGGCGCGGAGTGCCGTATTTGGCTACGGCATCGTCCATCTCGTCGATGACCACGCCATCAAGCGCCTCGTCGGAGGCGAGAATCCGCTCGAGTTCCTCGATGCGGTTCTTCAGATCGTCGCGTTCCGACTCCAGTTCGATACGGCTCATCTTGGTCAGACGACGCAGACGCAGATCGAGTATGTACTGCGCCTGGACCTCATCCAGATCGAATACGGCGATGAGCTTCGTCTTCGCGGCCTCGGCGTCATCGGAGGAACGAATCACCTGAATGACCTCGTCGATGTCCACCATGGCCAGCAGCAGGCCTTCCACCAGATGCAGACGCTCCAACGCCTTCTTTCTGCGGAATTCGCTGCGGCGACGAATCACCGTACGACGGTGATCCACCCACACCTGAAGCATTTCCTTGAGCCCCATGGTGTGTGGACGCCCATTGACCAAGGCCACGTTGTTGATGGTGAAATTGTCCTGCAACGGGGTGTGCTTGAACAGCTGGACCAGCACGGCATTCGGATCGAAACCGGTCTTGACCTCGATGACCAGACGAGTGCCGTTATGACGGTCGGTCAGATCGATGGCGCCGGAAATGCCCTCCAGCTTGCGGTTCTTCACGCCTTCGGAAATACGTTCCAGCACACGTTCCGGACCAACCATGAACGGAAGCTCCGTCACCACGATCGCCTTCTTGCGCGCCGTCACATTCTCGATATGTGTGACCGATCTCGTGGTCAATGCGCCACGGCCGGTCTCATACGCCTCACGGATGCCTTTGCGGCCCACGATCACGCCGCCGCTCGGCCAATCCGGCCCCGGCACGTAGCGCATCAACTCCTCCAGAGTCGCGTCGGGATGACGCATGAGATGCTTGGCCGCGGCCACCACTTCACCAAGATTGTGCGTGGCCATGTTCGTGGCCATGCCGACGGCTATGCCGGAACCGCCATTGACCAGCAGATTCGGAATCGCGGCGGGCAGAACGGTCGGCTCTTTGAGCTTGTTGTCGTAATTCGGCGTGAAATCAACCGTATCCTCCGCGATGTCCGCGTTCATGCCCAACGCGGCCGGAGCCATGCGAGCTTCGGTGTAACGAGAGGCTGCCGGACCATCATCGAGGGAACCGAAATTGCCGTGGCCATCCACCAGCGGCAGACGCATGGCGAACGGTTGCGCCAGACGCACCATCGCTTCGTAAATCGCGGAATCGCCGTGAGGATGGAGCTTGCCCATCACCTCGCCCACCACGCGGGCCGACTTCATGTACGGCCGATCCGGATTGAGATTCATCTGGCCCATCTGATAGATGATGCGCCGCTGCACCGGCTTCAGACCATCCCTGGCATCAGGCAGCGCTCGGGCGTAGATCACCGAATACGCGTATTCGAGGAACGATTTGCTCATCTCCTCGTTCAACGGCGTCTCGACGATGTTCTCCTTGACCGTACGCGGGTCGAAGGCTGGTTTTGCCGGTTTGCGGTGCGACACCATGCGGTGGTTCTCCTCACGGAAAGTTTATGGTAATCAACCTAGCAATGTTACCAGCTGGTACTGCCGCGGTGCTTGAATGGAAACCATGAGTGTTGAAGTGCCCGATACCGACCAGCTGCTGTCCATGACCAGACCGGCGTCATACGGAGATGATACGCCAGATGGGAACGCTCGTGGCGGAGCCTTTCACCTGTCCTCGGTGCTTCCCGCCATCTCCAGCGCCATCGGGCATCCCATACCGACAATGGTGCACGCCGACCCGAAACGCCTGCAGGAAGCGCTTGGCCTGCCCGACGCGAGTTCGGCGGTCGTGGTCCTGGTGGACGGCCTCGGCTATTGGAACATCAACATGAGGCTGGGGCACGCGCCATACCTACGCTCGCTGATGGCGGACAGCGCCAACCAACGTCCGATCGCCACATGCATGCCCAGCACCACGGTGGCCGCCATGTCCACCTTCGGCACCGGCACCTGCCCCGGACTGACCGGCATGACCGGATACACGCAGCTTAATCCCGACACCGGGGAGATCTGCCAGCTCATATCCTTCAAAAACGCTCCCGCGCCGATGGAACTGCAGCGTCAGCCGACCATTTTCGAACGACTGACGGCGCAAGACGTTCGCGTCACCAGTTCGGGCCTGCCGAAGTTCGCGTTCTCCGCATTGACACAGGCGGCATTGCGCGGCAGCGATTACATCTCCAACGACGACCCGCGCCGACGCATCATGGCGGTCGCCAATGCGGCGCGGACACCGGGATTGACATACGTGTACCTGCGTGACACCGATAAGATCGGACACAATTACGGTTGGGATTCCGACAAATGGATCGGCGCATTCGAACGTGTCGATGCGCAGCTGGGACTATTGCGGCGCAACCTTCCCAAAGGCACACTCATGGTCATCGTGGCGGACCACGGGATGATCACCGCGGATCCGGAATGCTGCGTCGACATCGCAGCGGACCCCCGTCTGATGAGGGGAGTGGCGAAGGTGGGAGGCGAACCGCGTTGCGTCATGCTCTACGCCGAAACCGATGAGAATCCAGAAGACATCGCCATAAGATGGCGCGAGACATTGGGGGAGCGGGCACAGGTACGCACGCGTCGGCAGGCTATTGAGGAAGACGTCTATGGGCAGGTGGCCCCATACGTGGAACCGATGATCGGAGACGTGATCGTGTCCTCGACCGGCGCCACCACCATCGTCGATTCACGCACGCAAGCGGAAAAGGCGATGCATCTGCCCAGCGTCCACGGTTCGCTTACCAGATTGGAATCGGACATCCCCTGTCTGATTGACATCGCATAAGACATCCGTCTGGAAACGCTCGACGAGATCCCGTCCCCTTCAAGCGGGTTCCCATGGAAAGGATGTCGTCAGTCTCCGAACAGGATTTCATCCCAGCTTGGCACCGCGGAACGCCCCGAACGGCGTTTCGTCTTGGTTGTGTTCTGGCTGTGCGGGTCCTGCGTCTGCTCAGTCTTGGGCGTGGCGGACGCGGTCGCTTCCACGACTCCGGTTTTCGCGTCCTGGGTGTCGGCCGCAGCCTGCGGGGCCTTCGCTTCGGTAGGCAGGAGGCTTGACACTGCCTCCGGACGATCGGGCAACGGCACATCGTTGTTCGTTATGGGGTTGGACGCATCGAGGGCATTCGCGGCGGTTCTGCCGTCATCCGACGGCGCGGGCGCCGTCGTAGGCGGTTCCAGCGTGTTCCATGCGGACACCGTCTGCTCGATACGTGCGGAACGTGCGGAATCTCCAGGAAGATTCAACGAAGTGAGGAATCCCTGATCGACATGCTTTTCAGCATGTCCTTCCTTCGATGTGTCCTGCTCGCCGATAAGCTTGCGTGCCGCGGAATTGAGGCAGACGACCGCATTGTCATGCATGTTCCACGACCATTCCGCACAGACGGTCCGACCGGAGGATTCGAATTGCGCGCTGATCTTCCATGGCTCCAATCCACGTCTGGTGGCCTTCCACTTCACGTCTTCCAAACGCACCCGCGCGGCCGCGAACGTGCGCTCGATCAGCTCGGAAAGCGACCGCACCCGGCTTTCCTTTGGAGCGGGAACGGCGAGGAACTGTTCGATCGCATACTGCTTTTCGGTCTCCACCGCCGATGAGAAACGCCGAACGAGCGCTTCGCTCAGTCCATAACGTTCCGCGACGCGTGTCGGACTCGCGCCGGCTCGAATCAGCGATTGGATTTGCGATATCGGCAAAGTGGCGGGGGCCTGGGCCTGATGCTCCTCCTGGGCTTCGGAGCGAATCTGCTTCGCCTCCAAAATGGCTCTTTCAAGCGATTCAGTGACTTTGACGGCGAATTTGCCGGCACCTGAAACAAAGATGAGTTCGCCGGTTTCGCTTACATGATCGAACCGTGCGTCTTCGAGCGCATTCTCAGGCACAACACACCACTTTCCCTTGATTTTTTCTATTAATTCTATTGTGCCCCACGTGTCGGATTTTACGAGTATTTCAATTCGTGTATTCTAGCGGGGGAAAAGTCATGTATTCTATGGCGCATAAGGCACCGTAGATGATGAAAGGAATCTCGATGGCACAGGATTATGATTCCCCGCGCAACAAGGACGAGGACGAGGAGTCGCTCCAGGCTTTGGGCAAAGGTTCTCAGAACAACTCCAACGATATGGATGACGATGAGAACGCCATCGCCGAGGATTACGAGCTGCCGGGCGCCGATTTGAGCAACGAGGACGCTTCGGTGACCGT
This sequence comes from Bifidobacterium sp., assembly GCF_050874245.1. GTDB lineage: Bacteria > Actinomycetota > Actinomycetes > Actinomycetales > Bifidobacteriaceae > Bifidobacterium. The sequence goes on from NZ_JBNMKH010000024.1 coordinate 10,753, forward strand.
CATCCCGATGCAGGGCGACGAGTTCATCTGCTCCGAATGTTTCCTGGTGAAGCATCGCAGCCAGCTTGACCACACCACCGCCGATGGCCAGCCGGTATGCAAGGAGTGTGCTGCCTGATGGCGTTCGACGAAGCATACAATGAGCCGGAAAATGTCGAGGTTCTGGTAAAGTCGCTGAATCCCAACCAACCCGCTCAACTGCATTACGCCCATGCCGGAGACGCGGGCGCGGACCTGCGCACCACCGAAGAGGTCACGCTTGAGCCGTTCCACAGGGCACTGGTGCCCACAGGAGTGGCGATCGCGTTGCCGGCCGGCTACGTCGCGCTCGTGCATCCGCGTTCCGGGCTTGCCGTCAAACAGGGTGTCACCGTGCTGAACGCGCCGGGCACCATCGACGCCGGGTACCGTGGCGAGATCAAAGTGCCGCTGATCAATCTCGACCCAGAGCATACCGTGACGTTCCATCCGGGCGATCGCATCGCGCAGCTGGTCATCCAACGGTATGTCGAGGCGAAATTCATCGACGCGCAGACATTGCCCGGTTCCGACCGCGCCGAGCGCGGGTTCGGTTCGACCGGCGTCGCATCCTGACGGACACATACGACCAACGAAGGTTTTGGGAAACACCCGATCGCGCGACATGCGGTCGGGTGCTCCCGATATGCGTCGATACGCGGGTACTATAGGGTTCATTCCAAGCGAGGAGGATGAAATGAGCGACATGGATCATGAGGTTCGTTCGGCCCGGATGCTGGGTTGCGAGATCAGCACGAATCCCCTCGACCCGCTTGAGCCGATTCTGAGGATGTGCGAATACCATCATCCCGGCGAGGATATGAGTATTCTTTCAAGGGCGTACCAACGCGCGGTCACCCAGCATTCGTCGCAGCGACGCAAATCCGGCGAGCCCTACATCATTCATCCGCTTGCGGTGGCGCAGATCCTCGCCGATCTGGGCATGGGGCCGTTGGTCGTGGCCGCGGGACTTCTGCACGATACGGTGGAGGACACTGATTACACGCTTGACGAATGCCGTGCCGAGTTCGGCGACACGGTGACCGGACTGGTTGACGGCGTCACGAAGCTTTCCAAGATGGAGTACGGCGATTCTGCCCAGGCCGAAACCATCCGCAAGATGGTGGTGGCGATGAGCCGGGACGTGCGCGTGCTGGTGGTCAAGCTCGCCGACCGCGTGCACAACGCCCGCACATGGCGTTACGTCAAGCAGTCGAACGCGCAGAAGAAGGCGCGCGAAACGCTAGACGTGTACGCTCCGCTCGCCAATCGCCTCGGCATGAACGCCATCAAGACCGAACTCGAGGAACTGAGCTTCAAGGTCCTGTATCCGAAGATCTACAACGAGATCGTGGTGTTGGTGGCTCGTCGTGCCGGCCAGCGGGACGTGTATCTGAAGCAGATCCTCGCCGAAGTCAATGAGGATCTTAGCGCCCAGCACATCAAGGCCTATGTGACGGGCCGTCCGAAGGACTACTTCTCCATCTACCAAAAGATGATTGTGCGCGGACATGATTTCGCGAACATCTACGATCTGGTGGGCGTGCGTATCATCGTCGACACGATTCAGGACTGCTATGCGGCGTTAGGCGCGGTGCACGCGCGGTGGAGCCCGGTTCCGGGCCGCTTCAAGGATTACATCGCCATGCCGAAGCTCAACATGTACCAGAGCCTGCACACCACGGTGGTCGGTCCTGGCGGCAAGCCGGTCGAGATTCAGATCCGCACGTGGGACATGCACCGGCGCGCCGAGTTCGGCATCGCCGCGCACTGGAAATACAAGGAGAATGGCCAGGCCGGCCGTGCCCTGAGCTCGCCGGACAAGTCCGACCGCAAGCGTGGGGAGAATCAGGAGCTGAGTGAGGCCGACAACCTCAAGTGGATCCAACAGCTTGCCGACTGGACGAGCGAGACCCCGGACTCCAACGAATTCCTCGGATCGCTCAAGGAGGATCTGGGCGGATCCGAAGTATACGTGTTCACGCCGAAAGGCAAGATCGTCTCCCTGCCGGCCGAAGCCACTCCGATCGACTTCGCCTACGCGGTGCATACCGAAGTCGGGCACCGTACCATGGGCGCGCGCGTGAACGGGCGGTTGGTGCCGCTCGACACCAAGCTTGAGAACGGCGATACCGTCGAAATACTGACATCCAAATCCGAGTCGGCCGGCCCGTCACGTGATTGGCTGAGCTTCGCCAAAAGCCCGAAGGCTCGCAACAAGATCCGTCAATGGTTCAGCAAGGAACGTCGCCCGAAGCCGTCGAGGAGGGGCGCGACGAACTGACCCGCGCCATGCGCAAGCGCAACCTGCCGATTGGCACGTTGATGACTCCGGAAGCGTTGGTCGGCATCGCCGATGAGCTGAATTTCGCCAATGCCGATGCCGTGTTCGCGGCGATCGGCGACGGGCAGATCTCCACGCAGAACGTCATCTCCCATCTGGTCCGGGATGCCGGCAGCGACGAGGTCGACGAGGAGGTTGAGCAGGAGGCGTTGCCGCTCAAGCAAGTGGAGCGCACCAAGAAGACCACCAGTTCGTTGGGTATTTCCGTCAAGGGTGTGGGCGACATCTGGGTCAAGCTGGCTCGCTGCTGCATGCCGGTGCCAGGAGACAAGATCATCGGCTTCATTACCCGCAACCAAGGCGTGTCCGTGCATCGCGTGGACTGCCAGAACATGCTCGAACTGGAGAAACGCCAGCCCGAACGTGTGGTGGATGTGCAGTGGACCAGCACCAAGGGCGTGTTCATGGTCAAGATCCAGGTCGAGGCGCTTGACCGTCCGCATCTGTTGAGCGATGTGACGCGCGTGCTGTCCGATCATGGCGTGAACATCATTTCCGGTGCGATCTCCACCGGCACTGACCGTGTGGCCACCAGCCAGTTCAGCTTCGAAATGGCCGACCCGCAGCATCTGAACACATTGCTTGCGGCCGTGCGCAAGATCGAAGGCGTGTTCGATGTGTACCGCATCACCGGAGCGAAGGATTCCGCGGAACCGCGGCTGCGCAAGATGTGACGGTTCCGGTCAATCGGATCTCAGAAAAATGAAGCCCCTCGTCGGAGGGGCTTCATTCGTATCGTATGGCGATTGCCGCTTGAATACTATTACTTGAGCACTTCCACGGATACGATGCCGACCGGCTCGGTCGGACGGTCCATGCGATCGGTGTTCACGGCCTCGAGCTTGTCGACCACGGCCTTGGACTCGTCATCGGCGACCTCGCCGAAGATGGTGTGATGGCCATCCAACCACGGGGTCGGCACGGTGGTGATGAAGAACTGGGAGCCGTTGGTGCCGTGGATTTTGCCGTCGCGGCCGCGACGCAGGCCTGCGTTTGCCATGGCCAGCAGATACGGATGGTCGAACTTCAGCTCCGGAACGATCTCGTCGTCGAAATCGTAGCCCGGGCCGCCGGTGCCGTTGCCCAGCGGGCAACCGCCCTGGATCATGAAGTCCTTGATGATGCGGTGGAAGGTCAGGCCGTTGTAGAACGGCTCATGGGAAGGCTGGCCGGTCATCGGATCGGTCCATTCCTTCTCGCCGGTCGCGAGACCAAGGAAATTGGCCACGGTGTTCGGGGTCTTGTCGTCGAACAGGTTGATTTTGATGTCACCTTCGGAGGTGCGCATGATAACTGTAGTCATGGTCCTAAGTGTCTCATGGGCTTGAGACCGGGGCGTCTGGCACAGGCATCATGGGTCGACGCAGGATGTGGGGTCTTGCGACATGATTGGTGATGGGATCGATGGTGATCCAATGAACGGCGCCGGTCTAGTACATGCCGCGAATCTGGTTTTTAGTGGTGCTCGGTTTTTCTGCGTTTGCTGACAAGAGCCATGGAGCAGCATGTCGATACGCACAGATTCATTATGCAGGTTGCTGCCGGCAGCAGTCGTATGAACGACTGACTGTAGAAATCGATGACATCCGGATCCATGGATTCCGAGTGCATTTCAAAAACCGGATACGATGCGAGAGCCAGCGCCGAACTCACGAGGAACAGTATCCAAATGACGGACAGCCGCAGGATGGATACTGTTCGGCCTTCCCGATGCATTTTTTTCGAGAACATAAAAAGAGTCCAAGAGGCCACGGCGATTAACGTACCCGCGCAATACAACAGCCCGGGGAACTCGCTACGCATGATTCCGTCCTTACTTCAGTTGCAGGTAATTTGGCTTATCGATGTCCTGGATGGTTCGAGATTATACGGTGTTTTGATATCGCCGTACCTGACATGGTAGTCGAATTGTTCTTTCTCGTCTAGGTGCTGCTGAACAAGACCATTGCCAAACGGCTCGGACTGAGTGAGGTCACTGTGCGCTCCTGCATATCTGAGATCTCGGGTACGCGAACCGCGGCGAGCTTACCATCACCGCCATCAAGGCCGGATACTGACCGGTTACGGATTTGAACTCCGGTGAGTGGTAGTGCTTTTTGCCATGAATACCATCATCTCCCATCGAGTCGGGAAATGCGGAGCCAAAAAATTCATATCTTGTCGCTTGCGTGCGAAATGCAGTCGAGTGGGTTGTGATTAAGCGTCGAAACTATGTATAATTTACATAATTCTTATGTAATAAGCACGGATGGGGGCTGCTATGGCTGTGAAGGAACGGACGACCATTGCGTTGGATCCCGAGGTCAAGCGCGAGGCGACGGACGTACTTGAGCAGATGGGTCTGAGCCTGAGCTCGTTCACGGAGATCTGCCTGCGGCAGGTGGTGCGTGACAAGGGCATGCCGTTCACACCGAGTCTGAGGCCGGTCCGATCCGACGGGTATCCGGTTCCTCCGGCTCACGATGCGTATCGGTTCGAGCGCTCGAAGAGCACGGGCAACATCGTGTTGCCTCAGGAGTGGGACGATCCGGCGGATAACATCTATGATCATGCGTGAGCCGGAAGTATACGACGTGTGGCTGATGCGCGTCGAGTTCCCCGATCATCCCGGCGTGGGCAAGGTCAGACCTGTCATCGTCACCAGGGTTGAGGGCGATCAGGTCTCGGGTATCGTCGTCAAGGTGACCAGTGTGACGACATGGAACGGTCCGGGTGACGTGCCGTTGCTTGATTGGCGTCAGGAGGGGCTATACAAGCCATCCGTGGCGAGATGCTCGCAGCGTTTCTGGTTTGGCGATGGTGACTTGTTGAAGTATTTCGGCAGGTTGTCGTTGCGTGACGCGAACGACCTTGATGCAGGTCTTGAGGCGACGGGCGATATCCCGCCTCACCGGTCGTATCCATGATGCTGACGTGGTCAATGTGTTTTCTCCCCGGGTGTTACCTGCAATGCGGGGAATTGTGAGCGGCGCCGGCTGGCGAAGATACTAGGCTTCAATGGAACGTTCCCGGATTATTTTCGGGTGCCTGTAGGTGCCTCGTGGAAAATGAGCGTGACCGACAGGTTTCCCAAGGACAGAAAACCTCGGAATAAAGCCAAAAACAGTCGATCACGGTTATCATGCGAGGTGCGCATGATGATGGTAGTCATGGTTTTAAGTGTCTCACGGGCTTGAGACCGGGAAAGAATGTGTGTTACGCCGGCGTGGGATTGAGAGTTCATGCCGATGCTGGATGGGACATGGTCTGGTATCGGCATGAGAGGATTAAGGCGGAGTTCGGCACGGGCATCATGTGCAGGCGGCGGTGCTCGGTCTTGTGACATGATTGGTGGTAATGGAATCAATGACGAGTCCAGAGGAACATCGCCAGCCCCCGACATGCGGATTTATCTGACGAAAGACATCTAGAATGAGCCGCAAGCGCTATGCCAAACTTGCGGCTCATTCTAGATAAAACTAGTCTGGCTTTACCAGGCAGATTTGGTTATCTAATTATTGTTATTACTCTTTATGGGCGGATAACCATAATATACGGAATCGTAATGCGGTGAAGAAGTATTGTATTTTAACAACGTGTATGATTCTGCCTCACCAACTTTTGTAATACTTTTTGCTAGACTGGCTGGTGTATTGATGGCCCCAGCGTCAACTTTACTGCTGCTACTGGCAATTGAATTCCAAATTTTTGAAGCGAAAGTAGAACAGTTGGTAAGATAACCCCATTTATCGTTATTTTTAATATTAGTATTTACTGTATTTAAATCAATTTGCCTTAAGGGTAATTGAATGGAAACATTCTGAAGATTAATACCATTGGAATTAAGCTTCGAATCAAGATTGAGCCACAGACCCTTATGTTCTCTACTGACATCTACAGATTCATCCCAAGTGCTTGCTGTTATAGATTTACCATCAGCAACGTTAATCCCAGCAATGTTTACCGTAGAACCAGACAGGTTTGTGATCATAAGCCAAGAATGACCGAGATTCGTGAAACTAGATGATGAGCCAGATCCTGTAGTGGAATAAATCCGCAGTAAAGCTACAGCCTCTGCAGCGCGCGTTTTGTAATTAGCGCCCCGAGAAGGAGATGAGATAATTCTCAGATCTTCGTTATCTGAGGCTTTCTCAAGATCTTCCAGAGAAGCATTAGATGGAAAGCTAGATAGGGTAGGACTCCTATAGGGAGTCTCCATAGATTCTGCTGCCGACGCATTTACTGTCACAGTTCCAGCCAATATTACAGATACTAGAGTAGCGGCAATTTGTTTGAGTTTCTTCATTTATTTCTCCTTTTTATCACGAATAAAATAGTTTCGACGGCACCAGCAGTGATAAGGAAGGGAACTGCTCGTAAAAAATAAAGGTATGAAGGAAAGCTGGACACGTATTCTGGATGTAGGTAGTCAAAAATAAAGCCGCTTACTGTGCGTAGGAGTCCGGCACACACTAGGAGACCTACAAGAATGTGGCAAATTCGGCGCATATTGACTCGATTCTCGAACTGCGGAGGAATGAGTCCTATTGTAGTAGGACTTGCTGGAGAGACCAGGCTCAGTTCAAGGAACAGAAAAAGTGATATGAACTGATTTTTTGTTCCGCATTCCCCTAGCTCGATGGGAGATGATGGGATTATGACAAAGGGCACTTGATGCGCGGGCGAGTTCAAGGTGAAGGTCGTCCGGTTGCTGACGGAATCCAGGGCCTCATATTCGTCGAGGGTGAACGCGATCGGCGCGGCGGCGAGGTATGTGGGGATAGCGCAGGAATGAATCGGGATGCCATTGTGACGGCCGGGACGGTTGCGCGGGACGCGTATCGTTCTGCCTGTTGTCCGACGCGGAGGCGTGCTGCTGGACGAATGCTTTTGGGCGTCACCCATGCTGAACATCATGAAACCACAGGGTGTATTGTTCTTTTCCATGCCGGTCGACGAAGACGCTGAGCGCCGACAGGACGGTGGAGTGTCCCCGGATTATTTTCGGGTGCCTGTAGGTGCCTCGTGGAAAACGAGCGTGACCGGCAGGTTTCCCAAGGATGGAAAACCCTGGAATAAAGCCAAAAACAGTTGGCTACGGTTATCATCAGAGGTGCGCATGATAACTGTAGTCATGGTCTTAAGTGTCTCATGGGCTTGAGACTGGGGGAGAATGTATGGCTCTCGTTATTGTGCCGGCGCGGGCGCCATGGACAGGTGCCACAAGCTCGGTCTTGTGCCGTGGTTGGCGGTGACGGGATCGATGACGAGTCGAGCAAAACGCTGCCGGTCCATATACGACAAGCCTCCCGCAGGTACGGGAGGCTTGTGATTCGTCGATTGCGGATAAAAATCACCGTTGCGGAACGGTGTACGACTTGTTTCGATCAGAAGAACAGGAAGGCGATACCGACGCCGAAGAACATGAGCAGCACCGAGGTGATGAAGCTGGCGGCAAAAGCCGGCAGGCCCTTGGCGGCGATGGCTTTGAAATTCACGTTGATGCCGAGCGCGGCCATGGCCATGCCGAGTATGATGTAGGCCACGTCCACCAGATTCGCGGCGATGGCGTTCAGGAACGGCACGTAGGTGCCGAGGACCGACGCAGCGATGAAGCCGAGCATGAAGTAGGGGAAGGTGATTTTGCGCTTGCCGCCGGTGGAGGCAGTGGCCTTGGCCTTATCCCACCAGATGGCGATGATGATTGCGGCAAACACCAGCATGAGCACACGGCTCAGCTTCATGATGGTGGCCATGTTCAGGGCTGTGTCGCTGAACGCGCCGCCGACGGCGACCGCATGGGCGATTTCATGCAACGTGGCGCCCGCGGCCACACCCTGCTGCGTGGGGGACATACCGAACAGCGGGAAGACGGTGATTTCGATCAACGCGAAGATGGTGCCCATGATGGCCACGGTGGCCACGGCCATCACCACGTCATCTTCCTTCTCCTGTTGCTGGTCTTCGCCTACGGTGATGGAGCCGGCTAGACCCATCACGGCGGCCGCGCCGCAGATGCCGGTGCCGCCGGCGGTCAGGATGGCCAGCATCGGGCTGACCTTGAACGCGCGGGCCAGCAGATAGGTGACTACAATGGTCAGGGTCACGATCACGGCTGCGATGGGCAGGCATTTAACACCTTGGGTGAACAGCACCTGTAGGTTGAGCTTAAAGCCAAGCAGGATGATGCCCAGACGCAATAGTTTGTTGGAGATCAGGCCGGCGGCGTCCTTCACCCCGGCCGCGCGTTTGGCGCTGGTCTTCACATATATGCCTCGGATCGGGAACTGGATGATCATGCCGATGATCAGTGCGATGATCAACGCGCCGAACAGCGAGAACCCGGGGAACTGCTTGAGCCAGAATCCGATGAAGGAGATGGCCAAGGTCAGAGCTGCGATGAGCAACATATCGGTGGTGGTGATGCGATTCCACCATTTCGTACAGAACTCTCTCATGCCTTCATATTGAACACCTGTTGAAAGTATCAATCAAATGGGATTATCCGATGGTTGTCATCGGTTTCTCCGATGACGCATGGTTATGCCTCACTGGCTTGGGATCGGGTGGGCCGCCTGTGAAGGATTTTTATGATGCGAGTTGGAAAATGCGTGCCGGGAACGTAAGGTCGTCGTATGGGTTTGCTGAATCTTGCGGAACAGGTGGTCCTGTGGTGGATGTGCTACTCCTGCATCGGCTGGGTGTGGGAGACCGGGCTCAACCTGGTGCTGAAGCACAAGTGGGTGGATCGAGGCGCGCTGAACGGCCCGATCTGCCCGATCTACGGCAACGGCGCGCTGCTGGTGATACTGCTGCTGCACGACGTGACCAATCCGGTGGCGTTGTTTCTAGGAAGCGGCGTCATCGCCTGCACCTTGGAATACGTGGTGTCGTGGCAGTACGAGCGCATGTTCCACATTCGGCTTTGGGATTACACCGATAAACCGTTCAACATCAACGGTCGCGTCTATTTGAACGGATTCCTGGCGTTCGGCGCGGGCGCCACGCTGGTCAAACTGGTCGTACAACCCTGGCTGGCGCAACTCACCGCCACCATACCCCAACCGTGGCTCCATATCGCGGCCTGGGGTCTCCTGGCCGTAGCGTTCGTCGACTGGCTGGCCAGCACCATGGGCATGGCCGACATGGACAACAGGCTCGCGCGGCTCGGCGAGGACGTCAAGGCCGGGCGTCTGGAGGCGATCGACAAGGCGAACGACGATATGGCCGAGGCGAACGCGCGCATGGAGCATCGTCTTGCGCAGGCCCAGCGGTCCGCTCAGGAACGTCTTGACCAGACCCGCGAGCGTATCGACGGCACAATCGCCGATATTCGTACGGTCGGACGAAAAGACAAGCCTGCCGCGTTGGACAGACTCACCAAGGAGCATGTGCGTCGTGCGTTGAGCCGTCAGCAGGTCCGTCTGCTTCGGGCGTTCCCTTCGATGCGTTCGTCGACGCATCGCGAGCTGACCGATCGCATCCACGATCTGCTGGAACGCTGACGGTTTCCGTTTGCGGAGGGCGTCTGGTGACTATTGTGGTATAAAGACGTGTGCCGAACGATTCGGAAAAGAGGAATGAACATGTCGATGAAGGATACGTTGAAGAAGGCCAAGATCGCCGCGATGAAGGCCAAGGACAAGGCGAAGCTCAATCCGATCAACCTGACGCTCGCGGACATTCAGAACATGGAAATCGCCAACGGTCATGAGGCCACCGACGAAGAGGTGCTGAAAGTCATCCAGAAGGGCGTCAAGACCCGTCGTGAAACGGCCAAGCTGTATGAGGATAAGGGACTGACCGATAAGGCTGCTCCTGAAACCGCCGAAGCGGATTTCCTGGAGACCTTCCTTCCGGCGGGCGCCACCGACGAGGATTACGACAAGGCCGTCGCCGATGCCATGGCGGAAGTGCAACCGGCAGGTCCCAAGGATATGGGCCGTGTCATCAAGGCGGCCCGTGCCGCGCTTGAGGGCAAGACCATCGATGGAGGCAAGCTGGCCGGTCTGGTCAAGGCCGAACTCAACAAGTAACATTTCCGGCCGTATATGGTCTTATATGGAAATCGGGTCCAGACGGATTGTGTCTGGACCCGATTCTTTTGTGATTGGACGTTCGGTGGAATGTCTCAGCGTTCGTGATGGTCGATGCGGTTGGACACCACGTCGCCGATGGTCTGCACGATCTGCACGAGGATGACGCACAGTATCACGGCCGCGGTCATCACATCGTACTGGTAGCGCTGGTAGCCGTAGCGGATGGCGATGTCGCCCAAGCCGCCCGCACCAACGGTACCGGCCATGGCGGAGAAGCCGAACAGGGTGATGAACGTCAGTGCGGCGCCGCGGATCAGCGAAGGCAGGCTTTCGAACAGCAGCACTTTGAACACGATCTGCAGATTGCTGGCGCCGAAGCTTTGCGCGGCTTCCACCAAGCTGCCGTCCACTTCGGCGAGCGATTGTTCCACCACGCGGGCCACGAACGGCGCGGCGGTGAGGACCAGTGGCACGATGGCGCCCGGCACGCCGAGCGAGGTGCCTACGATCAGCCTCGTCAACGGGATGATGGCCACCAGCAGGATGATGAACGGGATGGATCGCACTATGTTCACGATCCAGCCGAGCACGGTGTTGAGCGGCGCGTTAGGGCGGATGCCCTTCTTCGCGGAAGTGATGAGCAGCACGCCGATCGGTAGGCCGATCACATACGCCAGCAGCGTCGCGACGGCGGTCATGATGATCGTGTCGCGCACGCCTTCGGCCAGCAGTTCGCCATATTCGGCGATGAATTGCGAGATAACCTGTCCCATTTCACTTCACCTCTTCCTTGGTCCGCGTATCCGCCTGCCCGTCGGATGCGGTGGAATCGTGCCTATGACGGTGGCTTTCCACCTTCGCGTCGGCTATCAACGTCTTCAGAATGTCGCTTTGCGGATTGGCGAACAGTTCCTCGGTGTCGCCCATCTCCACGATTCGGCCGCCGTCGATCATGGCCACTCGGTCGCAGATGTTACGTGCCACCGACAGGGAGTGCGTGATGATGACCAGCGTCACGTTGAGCTCGCGATTGATGCGTCGCAGCAGGTCGAGAATCTGCGCCGTGGTGGTGGTGTCGAGCGCGCTGGTGGCCTCATCGCACAGCATGATGGACGGATTGTTGGCCAACGCGCGTGCGATGGCGACGCGCTGCTGCTGGCCGCCGGAAAGCTGGCTGGGATACCGGTCGGCAAGATCGGCCAGTCCGACCAGGTCGAGCAGGTATCGGGCGCGCTCCTCACGCTTGGCTTTCGGCGTGTGGTTGAGTTCAAGCGGGAACGCGACGTTGCGCAGCACGGTGCGCTGCTGGAACAGGCTGAAATTCTGGAAGATCATGCCGATTCCAGCGCGCACGCCCGCCAGATCCTTGCCTTTCACGTCGGTGATGTCCCTGCCGTCGATGAGCACCTTGCCGGATGTGGGCCGCTCCAGCAGGTTGATGCAGCGCACCAGCGTGGATTTGCCCGCGCCGGAGGAGCCGAGGATGCCGAACACCTCACCCGAATCGATGGTCAGGTTGATGTCGTGCAGCACCTCATGCGCTTCGGCACCGCTGCCGTAGCTTTTATGCAGATGGTCGATCTGAATCGTCATAATGTCCTGTTCCTGTTTTCATGGTTCATAGCAAGAATGCCGCAGGACATGTTATCCTGCGGCATTGAATTACTGGCAGCCGGAGTAGTCAATCTCAGAAGACCGGCACCACGGCACCCTTGTAGTTCTTGTTGATGTAATCGCGGACCTCGTCGGACTTCAGGGCCTTCTTGAGCTCCTTGGTCTTGGCGGTGTTCTCGTTGCCCTTCTTGACCACCAGGATGTTCTGGTAGGTCTTCGCGGCCAAACCGCCGGCCTTCTCAGTGGCCAACGTGTCCTTGGTCGGGTCGAAGCCGGCCTGAATGGCGTAGTTGCCGTTCAGCGCGGCGATGTCCACGTCCTTGATGACGGTCGGCACGACGGCGGCCTCAAGTTCCTTGAACTGCAGGTTCTTCGGATTGGAAGTGATGTCCTTCGGCGTGGCGTTGATGTCCTTCGGGTTCTTCAGCTTGATCAGACCGGCATCCTGCAGAAGCAGGAGGGCGCGCGCCTCGTTGGTGGCGTCGTTCGGCACAGCCACGGTAGCGCCGTCCTGAAGATCGTCCAGGGTCTTGGTCTTGCCCGGGTACAGGCCGAATGGCTCGAAGTGGATGCCTTCCACGGACACCAGATGGGTGCCCTTTTCCTTGTTGAAGTTATCGAGATACGGTTTGTGCTGGAAGTAATTCGCGTCGACCTCGCCCTCTTCGGTGGCGGTGTTCGGCTGCACATAGTCGGTGAATTCCTTGACTACCAGCTTGTATCCGTCCTTCTCAACGAGTGGCTTGACGGCCTTGTTTAGAATCTCCGCGTGCGGGGTAGGGGAGGCGGCCACGGTGATGGTCTTGTCGTCTTCCTTGGAGGAGGCCCCATTCGAATCGGAGCTGCCGCAGCCGGCCAGACCGAAGGTCGCGAGGGTGGTGACGGCGAGCAGCGCGCCGAGAATCTTCTTGCTATGCATGGTTGAGTTCCTCTCTCAAATCGTCTTACGACCCGCGTATCTGCATGGTAGCGGGCCAACGATTGACCAATATAGAGGAAGCTTCACCGGCAACACGGCGCCCGACTATCGGAATTACTTATAGAGTGTGCGAGAACCGTAGGAACTTGCGAGATTCGCAGCTTCAAATCGGAAGAAAAATTCTGCGATATGCCTTTCATAGAATGCCGAAATGCCTGAGCGCGTTCGCGATGCCGGCATCATCGACGTCATCGGTGACGTAATCCGCCACCGACTTCGGCTCGTCCGTCGCGTTGCCCATCGCCACACCGATGCCGGCATAACGCAGCATGTCCACGTCGTTGCCGCCGTCGCCGAAAGCGATCGCGTTGTCCTTCGACCAGCCGAAATGCTCAAGCACGACCTGCATGCCGACCGCTTTGCCGCCGTCCGCGGGAATCAGGTCGGTGAAAGCGGGATGCCACCGCACGCCGCGCACATTGCCGCACAGGGAGGAGATGCGTGCCTCCGTGTCCCTGTCGATATACGGGCTGATCTGGAACGTGCGATGGGAGCCGATGCGTTCGCGCGGGTCGTGGATGTCGATTTTCGGAGCGGTTTTGCCGAGACTGTCCCACGTGCTTTCCAATGTTTCGTTAGTCCGGTTGAAATACCCGTAGTCGCTTTCCGCGTAATTGGCGATCACATCGGTGTGCTCCTCCAGCCAGGAGGTGATGATCTCCACGTCGGCTTGGTCGATGGGATGCTGGTAGCTCAGACCGTCGCGAGTGGTGCAGTATTGGCCGTTGATACCCACGATGCCGTCGAAAAGTACGGGAATGGTGTCCAACACCACGCCCATATAGGAGGGTGCGCGGCCCGAACAGATGAACACTTTCACGCCCTTCTCCTGCAACGCGTGCAATGCGTCGATGGTTGACTGCGGAACCACATGCGTGACGAAACTCGTCAATGTGCCATCGATGTCGAAAAACGCAGCCCTGATGTCCGATCCCATGCCGACCTCCTCATGAATCCCGTGTCAAACCACCATCCAGCTTACGGGAGGATAAAAGGAAACGCCGTCGACGACATGGAACGGCGGACACGAAAATAGGAAAAACGTCCGCATATGCCTACAATCGACAACCATGAGCGAACATATCGAGATCACGCCGGAGATCATCGAAATCCGACATTACCTGCACGCGCACCCCGAACGCAGCTTCAAGGAATACGAAACAAGCGCCTACATCGAAAAACTGTTGCGCGCGCATGACATCGAAGTGCTCAACAACCCGTTGGAAACCGGCGTGGTCGGCCTGATCCGCGGCGAACAGCCGGGGCCGCGCATCGCATTGCGCGCCGACATCGACGGCCTGCCCATCCAAGAGGACACCGGCCTGCCGTTCTCATCCGTCAACGACGGCGTCATGCACGGATGCGGCCACGATTTGCACATGTCGTACATGCTCGGCGCGGCATTCTGGCTCGCCAAGCACCGCAAGCGCATCAAAGGCTCCATCAAACTATTGTTCCAACCGGCCGAAGAGCTCGGCCTCGGCGCCAAATCCATGGTTGACGCAGGCCTGCTCGCCGACGTGTCCGCCGCCATCGGCGCGCACAACAATCCGAACTACGCGCCAGGGCAGATCGCGGTCGGCCCCGAACCGATGATGGCCGGCTGCGTGAAATTCCACGTCACCCTGCACGCCACCGGCACCCACGCCGGATATCCGCACAAGGGAACCGGCCCGATCGAAGCGCTCGCCACAATGATCCTCGCATTGCAGACCATCGTGAGCCGCAACGTCTCGCCATTCCATCCACTCGTACTGTCCATCACCGAACTGCACGGCGGCCACGTGTGGAACGTCGTGCCCGACAAGGCGAGTTTCCAGGGCACGGTGCGCTACTTCCACAAATCCGACGGCGAGCTGGTCGAGAAGCGCTTCAAACAGCAGGTCCAATCCATCGCCTCCGGATACGGCATCACCGCTGACGTCGACTGGGACGATTTCCAGAATCCGCTCGTCTCCGACACAGAACTGTCCAAGATCGTCGCCGACAGCGTGCGCGACTACGCGCAGCTCGAACCCATCCACCCGTCGATGGCGGGGGAGGACTTCTGCGATTTCATGCCCGTCACCCTGCCGGTGTTCGCCTTCATCGGCTCCAACGGCGAGGAAGGCTGCCCCGACTGGCACAGCCCGCACTTCATCGGACTCGACGAATCATTGCAGACCGGTGTGGAATTCTATGCCAATGCGGCATTGACGGTACTCAACGAACTCTCATGACGCATCTCGCGTCCGTCCGCGTCTCATCATGACCACGGACGGACGCAATCGCAAAAACAAACGTCCAACAAACCAACGGTAAGCTAGACAGATATGACAGACATTCGTTTCGCACTCGCCCAGATCGACACCTGCGTCGGAGATCTCGACTCCAACGCCGACAAGGTCATGCAATATGCGCATCGCGCCGCGCAACAAGGCACGAAAGTGGTCGTGTTCCCGGAAATGACACTGACCGGATACCCCATCGAGGACCTCGCCCTGAGAGCCACCTTCCGCAAAGCCGCATGGGACAAAGCCAACTGGCTCGCCACCGAACTGGCCGCCGACGGACTCGACGGACTGTACGTGGTGGTCGGCACCGTGGGCACCGACCGCGAGACATCCAAACCACGCAACCGCCTCGTCGTACTGCACGACGGCGTGGTCTGGGCCGGCTACGACAAGCACTTCCTGCCCAACTACGGCGTATTCGACGAATTCCGCATCTTCAGCCCCGGCAACAAATCCATGGTGCTCGACGTGGACGGCGCCCGCATCGGCGTAGCCATCTGCGAAGACATCTGGCAGGACGGAGGCCCCGTAGCCGAACTCGCCAAGGAGAACATCGACCTGCTACTCACCATGAACGGCTCGCCATACGAGGAAGGCAAAACCGACACGCGATTCGACCTCGCCGTACGCCGTGCCGCCGAAGTGCACGCGCCGATGATCTACCTCAACCAGGTAGGCGGCCAGGACGACCTCGTCTTCGACGGCGGCAGCTTCGTCGTGGACGCCGACGGCACCCTGCTCGAGCGCTCGCCGATGTTCATGGAGGACCTGAGCTTCTTCGACCTGGACACGTCTGCCGAGCATCAGACGGTCGGTGCGATCGCGGCCAAGCCGGATCCGGACGAGGAGGTGTACACCGCCTGCGTGCTGGGCCTGAAGGACTACATGGCCAAGAATCATTTCAAGGGCGTGTGCCTGGGCCTGTCCGGAGGCATCGATTCCGCGCTCGTGGCCGCCATGGCCGCCGACGCCGTGGGCGGCGAGAACGTGCATGGCATCTCCATGCCGAGCATGTACTCATCCGACGGCTCTAAGGACGACGCCGCGGATCTGGCGCGCAACATCGGCGCGCATTACGACATCCAGCCCATCGAGCCGCTGTTCACCGCCTATCAGCATCAGCTGCATCTCGATGGGGTTGCCGCCGAGAACCTGCAGGCCCGCATCCGCGGTGTGATCGTCATGGCGTATTCCAACTCGAAAGGTCTGCTGGCGGTCGCCACCG
>NZ_JBNMKH010000025.1:0-27057 GCF_050874245.1 Bifidobacterium sp.
GCCGTGTACTTCGCCAATCCTGGCGAAGGCGACTTCAACAGCAACTACTTCTTCCACTGGGCTGACTTCAACAATGAGCCCATAGCGGCGAACAACCATGTCGGGCAGGATGAATGGAAGCGTTTCACATCTGATCTGCTATCCATTCCCATGGCACACCAG
This sequence comes from Bifidobacterium sp., assembly GCF_050874245.1. Taxonomy (GTDB): domain Bacteria; phylum Actinomycetota; class Actinomycetes; order Actinomycetales; family Bifidobacteriaceae; genus Bifidobacterium. The sequence continues at coordinate 163 of NZ_JBNMKH010000025.1, forward strand.
CTCATCGGGTTCTATACGGTCGCCGATTCCGCAGACGGATGCCTCAAAGTGCTACGCAGCTACCAATACCAGGCGGTGAACGCCATTTCCGACCGTGTACGCACCTGCAAATGGGATGAGCCGGTGCCAAGCGGCACGCCGGGCCGTCCGGGCGGTTATGTGTGGCACACCACCGGCTCGGGCAAAACCATGACCAGCTTCAAGGCTGCGCAGCTCATCGCTGGCTCGAAAGATGCCGACAAGGTGGTCTTCCTCATGGACCGTGTCGAATTGGGCACGCAGTCGCTGCTGGAATACCGGTCGTTCGCGGATGATGCCGATGATGTGCAGGGCACGGAAAACACGGATGTGCTCAAATCGAAACTGGCAAGCATCGACCCCAAAGACACACTCATCGTCACCTCCATCCAGAAAATGAGCAACATCAAAGCGGGCGAGGGGCATATCACCGAAGAGGAAGTGAAGAAGCTCGCTGGCAAACGCATCGTATTCATTATCGACGAATGCCATCGTTCCACGTTCGGCGAGATGCTGCAGGATATTCGCCATTCCTTCCCGAACGCGTTGTATTTCGGTTTCACGGGCACTCCGATTCATGAGGAGAACCGTAAGAAGGGCGCGACTACGTCAATGGTGTTTGGTGATTGCCTCCACCGGTACAGCATCGCCGATGGCATCCGCGATGGCAACGTGCTCGGATTCGACCCGTACATGGTGCTGACGTACCGAGACAGGGACGTTCGCCAGGTGGTTGCATTGGAGAAGGCGAAGGCGTCGACGATTGAGGAAGCCCAAGCGGATCCGGCGAAAGCCGAAGTGTTCTACCATTACATGGATCCGAATCAAATGCCGATGGGACCTATGGAAACGCAGGCCGGAGAACGCATCAAGGGTATTGAGGATTACCTGACTTCGGCACAGTACGCGCAGGGCACCCCGCATGAGGGCAAGGTTGTGGAGGATATCCTCGACCAATTCCCATTGCTGAGCAGGGGCAACAAATTCCATGCGATGCTGGCCACGAGTTCCATTCCCGAGGCGATCAGCTATTATCGCTTGTTCAAGGAGCGTGCGCCGCAGATGCATGTGACCGCGCTGTTCGACCCCAATGTCGATAACTCCAACGGCGCGATTCTCAAAGGGGACGCGCTTCAGGAAATCATCGGCGACTACAACGAACTGTTCGGCAAGGATTTCATCATCCCCACATGGCCGAAGATGAAGAAGGACATCACGGCGCGGCTTTCCCACAAGCGGCCATATCTGACGGTCGATCAGCATCGCGAGGAACGGCTGGATCTGCTGATCGTGGTCGACCAGATGCTGACGGGCTTCGACTCCAAGTGGGTCAACACGCTGTATCTCGACAAAATCATCGATTACGAGAACATCATTCAGGCGTTCAGCCGTACGAACAGACTGTTCGGCCCTGATAAGCCCTTCGGAACGATACGCTACTACCGCAAGCCGCATACCATGAAAGGGTATATCAAAGCAGCGGTGAAACTGTATTCCGGAGACAAGCCGCTTGATCTGTTTGTGCAGAAACTGCCGGAAAACGTGCGTCTGATGGATGCGCGTTTCGAAGAGATCGCTTCCGTGTTTCGCGCCGAAGGCGTGGAGGATTTCATGAAGCTGCCGGAGTCCGTGGAAGCATGCCGGAAGTTCGCGAAGCTGTTTTCGGAGCTCAATGATTTTCTTGAAGCCGCCAAAGTACAAGGATTTACATGGCAGCAGCGGGAATACTCCGTCACCCATGACGATGGTTCGGTGGAGGTTGTGCGGCCGGAACTTGACGAACGCACATACCTGATTCTCGTTCAGCGATACAAGGAGTTGTTTGCTGGAGATGGCGAAGGCCATAGTGAGGGTCCTGAGGCTCCATACGATCTTGATGGGCATATCACCGAAATCGACACGGGATTGATTGATACGGATTACATGAACGCCAACTTCACCAAATGGCTCAAGGCGCTTGGTGGAGGAGATCCAGTTTTGTTGGCATCAGCTGAGGAGGAATTGCATAAGTCGTTCGCTTCGCTCAGCCAAGAGGAACAACGGTACGCCGAACTGTTCATGCATGATGTGGAACGTGGCGAAATCGAGTTGGAGGAAGGCAAGACGCTGCGTGACTACATTACGTATTATGCTAACAGCGCCAAGAACAGCCAAGTGGAGAAGATCACCAAGGCGTTTGGCGTGGATGGAGCTTTGCTCAACGAGATGATGCGGCTTGATCTTACCGAAGCGACGCTGAATGAATTTGGTCGGTTCGACCAGTTGAAAGCGTCCATCAACAAGCCTTTGGCAAAGGCGTTTTTCAGCAAGCCGGATAGCTCTGTCACCCAATTCACTGCGAATCTTCTCGCCACCAAGTTGCTGAAAAGCTTTATCCTTGAAGGAGGATTCGATCTGGACGATCGTAAATAGCGGACGGTAGTAAAACAGGGGGAGAATCATGTCGGTTGTCGATGAGGCGAAACTGGGGTATCTGGACTTTCTTTCACGTGAGGATCGGGTACGCCACCATCGCTACGTTGAGGAAATGAAGCAGTATGACATGATGCGCTCCGGTGACATCAATGCCATTTCGGAAAGCGCGAAACTGTGGGATTCCGGACTATACGGCCATCTGTCGGACGATCCTCTGAAAAACGCGAAATACCGTTTCGTCACCACCATTACCTTGGCCACGCGTTTCGCCATTGAAGGTGGCATGGACGAGGAAGACGCATACAACGCCTCCGATCTGTACATTCAAGATCTTGACAATTGCAAGACCCCGGAAGACGTGCGCCGACTGCACACCGACATGATGACATTCTTCACATGGGCCATGGCCGACATGCAGAAGGCGGAAACACATTCCAAAGCCGTCAACGAATGCCTGGACTACATCCACTACCATCTGCATGAGAAAATCACCGTGCCCATTCTCGCTGAGCATGTGCATCTGAATCCCACGTATCTGTCGGAGCTGTTCAAACGCGAAACGGGCACGGCCATATCGCAATACATCACCGACAAGCGTATGGAAGCGGCCGAGAACATGCTCAAATACTCGGAATACAGCTTCGACGAGATCGCCCAGATCCTCGCATACCGGTCGCAAAGCCACTTCTCGAAGGTGTTCAAAAAACATTCCGGCATGACGCCGGGGGAGTACCGCACCAAGTACGCGCAGAACGGCATCTGGCCGGAGTGATTGCGATCACGGCGTCTACCACGCCGGTTGCGGTGAACCGCCGGTGACGGCACCGCGAAATTCGGGTGTGCCAATCGTGAAATCGACGTGTCCGCGCGTGCGAAACACGCGCGAATCAGCTACGGTGGAAGCATTCAATGATGATGCGCACCACCGGCCGAATGAACGGTGGAACAAGGAACGTGCGCGCAGGATGTGGATGAAAGCGAAGGAATAAACGAATATGGGAATGCCCCTTGATCTGTATGTGATCCGACATGGCGAGTCGGAGGCGAACGTCATCATCAGCGCCGGTGAACAGGGTGACAACTCGCTGTATACGCAGGACAACGTCACCGTGCCCGACCGTTCGTGGAGGCTTACGGCCACCGGCCGCAAGCAGGCGGACTGCATCGGCCGCTGGCTGGTCTCACAGCAGCCGTTGTTCGACCGCTACCTCGTCTCGCCGTACGTGCGCACGCGTGAGACGGCTGCCACGATGGCCCTGCCTAAGGCGAAATGGGAGGAGACACGCGTGCTGCGCGAACGCTCCTGGGGTGAGATCAATACCATCACGAAAGACGATTTCAAAACCAATTACGCGCGCAACTGGATGTTCAAGAACACTGATCCACTGTACTGGCGTCCGCCGGCGGGCGAGTCCATCGCCGATGTGGCCGAGAACCGCGTGCATAATCTGCTCACATCCCTGAACCGCAAGTCGGATGCGGAATCCGTGGTGATGGTCAGTCACGGCGACCTCATGCTGGCGCTTATGCTCACTTTGGAGGACTTGTCCGACGAGGAATTCATGCATCGCGCGGCCTCCGATGAATGGAAGATCACCAACTGCACATGCTTCCATTATTCGCGTCGCGATCCGGCAACCGGGCGTACTCATAAGCGGTTCCGTTGGGAGCAGACGGCGCGTCCGGTGCTTGACGAGACGGATGGGCGCTGGGTGGTGAAGGTGGACGAATGGCGTGAATTCAAACGTCCCGTTCTGTCGAACGGCGATCTGGTGGACGTGGTGCACGCCGTTGACCGTCACCTGTGACATACCACGGATATACGATTCATCTGTCTTGTCTGCTTGCGATTGGTGCCCCCTACTTGCGCTGAGGCCTCTCGTATCTGCGGTGCCATTACAATGGCGTGTGATTGTACGGCACGACCGTTGTATTTCGTGCCGTGAGAGAGTTAGGAGACAATCACATGTCCAATCCAATCGCGGGCCTGTTCACGTGGAAGCTCCACGGCGACGGCAAAACGCTGAAGCCCGGCGAGGTCGTCGAGCCGGATGAACGTCTGACCTGGCCGCGCACCGCGGAAATCGGCGCGCAGCACGTCATCGCCATGTTCGGTGCCACCTTCCTGGTGCCGATTCTGACCGGTTTCGACCCATCCACCACCCTGTTCTTCACGGCCATGTCGACCGCGCTGTTCCTGCTGATCAACAAGAACATGCTGCCGAGCTACTTGGGCTCGTCCTTCGGCTTCATCGCGCCGATCGCCGCCGTGGCCAGCGCCCACAAGGGTCTTGAGGTCGCGTCCTTCGGCATCATGGTCACCGGCATCCTGCTGGCCCTGATCGGCGTGCTGGTGCACTATGCGGGCGCCAAATGGATCGACATCATCATGCCGCCGGTCGTCAACGGCGCCATCGTGGCCATCATCGGCTTCAATCTGGCTCCGAGCGTCTGGAACAACTTCAAGGTGGCGCCCGACACTGCCATCATCACCCTCGTCGCGGTGCTGCTTGTCGCGGTGCTGTTCAAGGGCCTGCTCGGCCGCCTCAACATCCTCATCGGCGTGATCATCGGTTACGCGTACGCATGCTTCCGCGGACAGGTCGACTTCTCCGCCATCGGCAAGGCCGCGTGGATCGGTCTGCCGGAATTCCGCCTGCCGCAGGTGGACTTCACCATCCTGCCGATGTTCATTCCGGTGGTGCTCGTGCTCGTCGCCGAGAATGTCGGCCATGTCAAGTCCGTCTCCCAAATGACCGGCCGCGACTATGACGACCAGATCGGCACCGCGCTGTTCGCCGACGGTCTCGGCACCACCATCGCCGGCTTCGGCGGAGGCTCCGGCACCACCACCTATGGCGAGAACATCGGTGTGATGGCCGCCACCAAGGTGTATTCCACCGCTGCGTATTGGTGCGCCGCCGCGTTTGCACTGATCCTGTCGCTGTGCCCGAAGTTCGGCGCCATCATCAACACCATTCCTGCCGGCGTGCTCGGTGGCGTGACCACCTTGCTGTACGGCATGATCGGCATGGTCGGCATCCGCATCTGGGTCGAGAACAAGGTCAACTTCGACAAGCCGGTCAACGTCATGGTGGCCGCCATCACCATGATCATCGCCATCGGCCAGTTCGAGTTCGCCATCAACGGCATCTCGTTCAACGGCATCGCTATCGGCACCGTCGTCATCCTCATCGCCTATCACGGCCTCAAGGCCATCGGCAAGGCGACCGGCACCATCGCCAAGGACGATCCGGACATACTGTGACGCAAGACGCGTCCAGACAGTTCAAATGGACCACGAAGCGCCCGCCGACAAGTAGCCGACGGGCGCTTCGCCGTATCTGCTGCGTTCACATATCGCGTGAATGATGTCATATGGCGATTCCGGCCTGCAAACCGTTCCACCTTCCCAGACCGGTCCCATACCGGGAAAGTATCGGGCGTGGGCTATTGTTAATAGGTTTGCGCAACGTGCGCAATGTTTGACATGAAAGGCCATTGTGCCCGATACCGCTGTTATTGAAAATGAAGATGCCCTCGCCTCCGATTTCGATGAGACCGGCGAGGAGGAACGTCCACTGACCTTCGCTGAACTTGGAGTTCCCGGCCCGCTGGTCCGCGTGCTCGCGGCCGACGGCAAGAAAACCGCTTTCCCGATCCAGGCCGACACGCTTCCTGATTCCCTGGCCGGACGCGATGTCCTTGGCCGTGGCCGTACCGGCTCCGGCAAGACCCTGGCGTTCTCGATTCCGCTGGTCGCCCGTCTGGGAGAGGTGGATGCCGACGATTACGAGAACATGAGCCAGTTCCGCCATGAGGTGGAGCAGGTGCGCAAGGGCCATGCCGAGGAGCGTCGTGCCGATGATTTCCTGCCGCACCCCCGCGGCCTGGTGCTGGCACCGACACGTGAGCTGGCCAACCAGATCAACGACGTGCTGATGCCGCTCGCCCAGATCTACGGCATGACCACCACCACGGTGTACGGTGGCGTGCGTTATGCCCGTCAGATCCGCGATCTGCGGGCCGGCGCCGACATCGTGGTCGCTTGCCCCGGACGTCTTGAGGACCTGCTTGAGCAGCATGCGTTGACGTTGGAGAAGGTCGAGGTCGCCGTCATCGACGAGGCCGACGAGATGGCCGACATGGGCTTCCTGCCACCGGTCAAGCGACTGCTGGGACAGGTGTCGTTCGACGCGCAGATCATGTTGTTCTCTGCTACGCTCGATCACGGTGTGGACGAGGTTGTGAACACGTTCCTTACCGATCCGAAAGTGCACAGCGTCGACTCCGCCACGGCCGCGGTCGACGAGATGACCCACCACGTGTTCGAAACCACGCAGGGCGACCGTCACGAGCTGGTGCGCACCCTCGCTTCCGGCAAAGGTCGCCGCATCCTGTTCACCCGTACCAAGTTCCAGACGCAGAAGCTTGCCAAGGATCTGACGAAGAACGGCATTCCCGCCGCCGAACTGCACGGCAACCTGAGTCAGAACCAGCGCGACCGCAACCTCGCGGCCTTCGAATCCGGAGACGTGAACGTCATGGTGGCCACTGACGTGGCGGCCCGCGGCATCGATGTGTCCGGTGTGGAGCTTGTGGTGCAGGTGGAGCCTCCGGAAGACCCGAAGTCCTTCCTGCATCGTTCCGGACGAACCGCCCGTGCCGGCCATTCCGGTGATGTGGTGACCATCGTGCTGCCCAACCAGCGCCGACGCACCCGTCGTATGCTGCACGAGGCTGGTTTGAAGATCAAACCGATCGAAGTGACCCACGACTCCCCGGAAGTGTTGGAATTGGTGGGCGAACCGGCCGAACCGCGATTCGGATGGACTCTTGAGCAGTCCCAGCCGGCCGGAAATCCCCGTCGCAGAAAGAACGGCAAGGGCGGCAACGGTTCCACGGAAAGTGGCGAACGTTCCGGACGTGTCAACCGTTCCGGCGGACGCAACAAGGATCGAGGCAAGGACAAGGGCGGCAAGCCATTCAAGTCCGAACGCAGGAACCACGACGGCCGAGGAAAGCAGGAGGAACGCGCTGGCCGCGATGAGCGCGAACAGCGTTTCGAACCGAAGCAGAACCGTGCCGAGCGTCGCGCGGCCAAATTCGAAGGCCGCGACAACCGTGAATACGAGGCGCGCGAACATCGCTGGGAACATCCCGAGATTCAGGAGGAGCGTCGCGAGCAGCGTGAGGCGAAGCGCAACGATAAGCGCCGTGAGAAGTATGCGCGTCTGCATGAGCAGCAGCGCGCCGAAGCGGCCGCACAACGCAAATCTGACGATCGTCGGCATCGTTCCGACGATCGTTCCGGCCAGCGTGGCAAGAATAGCGGAAAGCAGTTCTCCAAAAAACAGGGAGTACCCACCAAAAAGCAGCGCAAGGCTGAAGCTCGCAACGAACGTCGTCACGATGACGAACACCGTTCCAATCGCAACGTGCGTCCGGATCGTGACGAACGGTCGCAGGGAGGCAAGCGCATCCATCGCAAGCCGATCCGCGTGATTCAGGACGAGCGCGGCGAGGACGCGAAACGCCATGATCGTCGTATGGAAGCCAAATACGGCAACCATGACGAGTCCGGCCGCCGCGGTGGCCATGGCGAGCGTCACGACAAGCATGCCGGCGAACGTCAAGGCAGGTCGTATCGCCGCCACGCGAACATCCGCAAGGCGCCATTCCGCACACGCTGAGCTCTGGGCGCCATACGACGAAGGGGGTGGTTCATCGCATCAAAGATTCGATACGATGAGCCACCCCTTCGTCTGTTAGTTGTGAATCTGTTCGCCGCGAAACCGTGACTACCGAAACTGGGACTACTTCTTCTTCGGCGTATAGATCACGGTGTCGATCAATGTGCGGTAGTGGGCCACAATTTGTGCCCTGCGCGTCTTAAGACTCGCGGTGAGCATGCCATTCTCCTGGGTGAAGCGGTCCGGCAGGATCTCGAACTTGCGGATCGATTCAGCGCGGGAGACGCTTTCGTTCGCCTGATTGACCGCACGTTCCACTTCGGCATGGACGATTGGATTCGCGGCCAGATCAGACAGTGATTCGGCAGGCTCGGCTCCGCGCGCCTTCAGCCAGGTGTTCGCATCGGCGAGGTCAAGCGTCACCAATGCCGCCACGAACGGTTTGCGATCACCGATCACCAGGCATTGGTCGACGACGGGGGATGTCATGACGGATGCTTCGAGCTGTCCGGGGGAGACGTTCTTGCCACCGGCGGTGATGATCAGATCTTTCTTTCGGCCGGTGATATGTACGAATCCGTCCTCGTCGATATCGCCCAGATCTCCGGTGTGCAGCCACCCGTCGGTGATCTGCTGGGCGGTGATATCGGGATTGTTGTGGTATCCCATGCATACGCTGCCGCCCTTGACGCACAGTTCCCCATCATCGGCGATTCCGGCGGTCACGCCGCACAAAGGCTGTCCTATGGTGCCGATGCGGTTGTTCTCCGGCAGGCTCACGCAGACCGGACCGCAGGTTTCGGTCATGCCGTAGCCCTCAAGCAGTGGCATGCCGATGCCATTGAAGAAATGCGAAAGCTCAGGGTCCATCGGAGCGCCACCGGTGATGGCGAAGTCGGCATTGGGGCCGAAGATGGTGCGGATCTTCCGATAGACGATGCGCTCGTAAAACGCGTGGGCCACGCGGGTCGACACCGACGGTTTGCGTCCCTCCTGCTGGGCCCGGGACCAGTCCTTCGCCGTCTTCGTGGCGCGGACGAACAGTTTGCCCGCCAAACCGCCGCCTGCGCGCTGCGAAGCGGCGTTGTACACCTTTTCGAACACGCGGGGGACCGCCAGCAGCAGAGTCGGGCCGAAGGATTCGAAATCCTTCACGATGGTCTTCATATTGCCGCTGAGACCCAGCTGGAGCGTGCCGGCGAAGCTCAGCAGCGCCATGAAGCGCGCGAACACATGTGACAACGGCAGGAACAGCAACAGACGGCGATTGGGGATATTGCAGGCCCGTGGCATATACTGTTTCGCCGATTCGCACAGATACGCCATGTTGCCATGCGAGATTTCGATGCCCTTCGGGGCTCCCGTGGAGCCGGAGGTGTAGACGATGGTCGCAAGGTCGTCGCCGTGGGTGGCGTTCTTACGGTTCCAGAACTCCTCGTCGGAGACACCTTTGCCGAATTCGATGATGGTGTCCAGTGCGTCGGCGTCGAACATGAGCACATCACGGAGCGTAGGCGCCTCATGACGGATCGATTCGACCTTGTCGCGTTGCGCGTCGTCTTCGGCGACGGCGAGCACCACATTGGAATCGTTGAAGATGGTGCGGATCTGCGTGGCGGAATTCGTCTCATACACGGGAACGGTGAGGGCTCCGACGGCCATGACCGCCATGTCCAAAGCCGTCCACTGCCAGCTGGTGTGCGCGATGATGGCCACGCCCTCACCCTTGCGCACACCCCAGCCAATCAATCCCTTGGCGATGTCGATGACTTTCTGGCGAAACTCCTCCGCGCTGAAGGAATGCCATGCGCCGTCGTCCCCTTTGTATTCGACCATCGAACCGTTCGGATTCGCGGTGGCACGCCTGTCGAGGAAGTCGAACAGGTTGATGTCCTGATCAATCGGCTGCTTCAACGGCGTCGTGTATTGCTTGGAGATGATGGTTTCTGCTTGTTCTGCCATACCCGACACTGTACGCGCGCCACTCGTCACCTCATCGCAAAACGGTGGACGATTCGAAGGATAATGTGCATCTGACGCTACCGTTCCACCGGATTGTACTGGTCGATCGCGGTGAAACAGCGTTTGTAGACGATCAGCATGATGATGCTGTCGGCCATCAATGTGAGCGCCGCGATGCTTGCGAGGACCATAAACTGGTATTTCGCCGCATCGATGGGATTCCCTCCGGCGATGATCTGACCGGCCATCATGCCTGGAACCGTCACGATTCCGGCTGAGGCGAGCGACGCGGTGGTGGGCATGAGACCCAGGCGGATGGAAGAGACGATGCTTGGACGAGAGGCCTCCCATGTGGTGGCTCCCAGGGCGAGCAGTGTGTCCACTTCGTCGCGCCGCTCCTTCATGCTTTCGAAGAACCGGCTCAATCCCACGGCAAGCGCCGAGACGGTGTTGCCCAGCAGCATGCCGGTCAGCGGCACCACCAGTTGCGGTGCGTACCATGGCTGCGGACGGATGATGAGCTCGGTGACCAACGAGATCATGATGAGCATAGTCACGACCAAGCTCAGGAACACCGGGCCGGCAAGGCCTTTCGGCACGCCCTTCGCACGAGAGAGGGTGATCTGCACGGCCGCGATGAGCATGAACGCCACGAGCAACAGCACCAGCCAGGGATTGCCCGAACGTATGACGTACTCCATGATGAAGCCCATCGCGCACAACTGCAGCAGCGCACGGCAGGCCGACCAGAGCAGCGTACGTCCGATGCCCATGCGCATGATCTCGGATATGCCGGCCGCGATGGCCACCATGACGAGTGCCACGATGAGGCCCCAGATGTCAATCGCATAGTAATTGCCGTTCATGCCACGTTCCCTTCCGAATCGTCGTTTCCGGTGTCGGTCATGACCTGTGCGAGCGTCCCGTCGGAAAGACACATGATACGTGACGCACGACCGTCCGGCTGCCGATGCCGGATACGGACGATCGCCATGCCGTCCGCGGCCGCGCCGGCAAGGATCGACGCCACCTTCTCGGCGTTCTCGTCATCCAACCCGGCATCCACCTCGTCGGCGAGCAGGACCTTGGGATTCGTCAGCAGCGTCCGCGCAAGACTCACGCGTGCCGCTTGGCCGCCCGACAGGTCATGTGGTGGACGATCCAGATCGATGTCTTCGCATCCCATATCGTCCAGCGTCTTTCGGATTTTGGCGTCCGGTAGAACGTCGGTGGGAGGCGTCTTGCGCGAACCCGGTTTCGACGACTGCCGTACGGCAAGCGTGAACGGAAGCCGAATCGCCTGCGCCACCGTCTCACCGAGAAGCACCGGTTTCCGCGGCAGATACGCGACCTGCGCGCGCCACTGTTGCGGGGTGAAATCATCAACAGGGCGGCCCAAAAGACGGTACTCGCCGTCCGCGCGCGGATTGAGCCGTGCGAAGGCGGTAAGCAACGAGCTTTTGCCTGCGCCGGACGGTCCTACCAGGTCCACGATCTCGCCGGCATCGATGGCGAACGACAGTCCGGAGAAAATGGTGCGGCGCTCGCCGTCGACCATGATCGAACAATGCACGTTCGACGCTTCGAATATGTGTGTCATAGTCAAAACCATACGCCGAGAGTGAACGTTCCACGGCGGTTTCAGGGTTTTCCCTGAACCCTTGCGCGAAATCAGTCCCAAGAACGACCCGCATCCGAGGCTTCGCGTACTACAACTGTCGGGTTGTAGGAAAAGTTGCAGGAAAACCAATGCGTTGGGGATGGAAGCTATGCGTCAGTGGCTGATGAATGTGAGCCTGGTCGAGGGATGGCTGCCGACGGTGGTGTTTGCCATCGCCGTGACGTTGGCCGTGACGTTGCTGGTCGGCGCGATCGGCGGACGAAACGGACGGGATGGGCGGAGCGGACGCATCCGGCTGATCGTGTTGCCGTTGGTTGCGGCTGCGATTTCCGGAGCGGCCGGTTATACGCTCACATGGCTGCTGTCCGACGTGTTCGTGGTTTTCGGCGTCGGATTGGGACCTCGTGTCATGGCATGGGCGGGCGTGGGATTTGCCGCGGTCGGATTCGCGGCCACGCACATCGCCCTGCGCAAAGGGATGATGCGTGCGGCCGCGGCGCTGCTTGTCGTATCCGCCATATCGGCGGTGGCGATCGGCATCGACCAATCGTACGGTGAATACGCCACCATCGGCTCGCTGTTCGGTGACGATTCCTATAGTCAGGCCAATCTGACCGGACTGGTCAAACGCAAGAATCTCATTCCCGTATCCCAGTGGCGTAGACAGGTGGCCGGCGATGCCATCCGGAACATCCCGTTGAACGGAACGGTGAGCAAAATCGACATTCCAGCCGCGGAATCGCATTTCAAGGCGCGTAAGGCGCTCGTCTATCTGCCGCCGGCGGCGCTCGCGAAAGGGAAACTCAAGCCGGCTCTGCCGGTCATCCTAATGATGAGTGGTCAGCCGGGCAGTCCGGGCCGTGCCTTTCAGGCCGGCGGCATCCAAACCATGATGGACGGATACGCGAAGGACCATGAGGGGCTCGCCCCCATCGTCATCGCGGCGGACCAGCTCGGAGACGACTCGCACAACACGCTGTGCGTGGATTCGAAGGTGTACGGCAATGCGTTCACCTATCTGACCCGGGATGTGGTCGATTGGGTGAAGAACAACCTTCCGGCCGCGCAGGACGCCAAGGACTGGGCCATCGCGGGATTCTCGCAAGGCGCCACGTGCTCCCTGCAGATCGGCGTGAACCATCCGGAGCTGTTCGGCACCATGATTCCCACCGACAGTGAGATCGGCCCGACCAACGGCACTAGACAGGAGATGATCGACCGTTTCTTCGAGGGCAATGCCGAAGCCTACGAAAGCCAGGTGCCGGTCAATGCCATCCGTGACCACTCGCCCGCCCAGCAGACACTCATCATGGGCGCGGGAGAGGAGGATGCCACCTCCGTGCGCAACATCAGAACGATTGCTCCGGTCGCGGCCAAAGCCGGCATGCATGTCACCGCCGTCGAATCGATCGGCAATGCGCACGACTGGTATGCCGTACAGGACGTGCTGCGTTATGGGCTCGCCGTGTTCGGCTACGACACCGGGCTTTCCGGCGTGAGACCGAGCCTGTCCGATTATCCGAACCTCAAACGTGTCTCGGTCTGACCGACAGCCGTATAGGACAAGCCGCGGAAATCGCCAAACGTAAACATAAGGAACATCATGACGCAAACGCAAAGCAAACCGGTCACATCATCCACGAAAACCTCCGTAAAACAATCCGTGAAACCGTTGTTCGGCTTCCAAGCGTTGCTGGCTGACCTGGCCACGTGGCTCAGACGGCACATGCTCACCGTCTGCTTCGTTCTCGCCGTCGCGTTCGTCAATGTGGCCACGCGGATCGTATGCGCGCTCATCCGACAGCCGTTCCCACCGCGCCTCGCCAGAGTCAGTTTCGAGGCCCTCGCGCACGGACACTGGTACACCGCGCCGATATCCATGCTGTATGTGCCGGATCTGGGTCGCCTGCTCATCGACATTCCGCTTATTCTGATTGCGTTCGGTTTGGCGGAATCGGTAATCGGCAAAGCCAAAACCGTCTGGGTCTCCGTCATCACCACCTTGGGCGGTATGGCGTTGGGCATGGGATTGTGCTCCCTGTCCGACGGACACAGTCCGCAATGGCATGCGATCTCACATGACGGCGCCATCCTCGGCCCGCTGATTCTTGTCGCGGGAACGCTCATGTGCGCCAGCGCGTTCACGGCCCTGCTGTGGCGCCGACGCATCCGTGTGATCGGCTACGCGGTCGTGCTCATCATGTTTCTCTACCGTGGCGAGGCAAGCGACTATTGCCTGCTCGCCGCCGCCTTGATAGGCCATGTGCTCGGCTACCTGATGTCCTCGGCCACGCATGGCGACGAATACCGGCACGGTGCGGTCTATGAGATGCGCCGGCTGGTCGGCGTGGCCGCGGGAGTGCAGGCCATCGGATCGCTCGTGGCCGTCTCATCGCGTCAAGCGTTCGGTCTGCTGTCCACATTCGGCTTGTTGACCGGTTCCACCGACTTCGATACCGGACGTGTGATCGACTGTCTTAACGGAGCGTCGCGTACGGACTGCTTCACGCAGTACCGCATGATGCGTCTCACCATGCCCGGCAACTGGCTGGTGTCCATCATGCCGACGCTGATGCTGCTGCTCATCGCCTGGGGTCTGTATCGCGGACGTCGCTTCGCCGCCATATTGAGCATTGTGTTCGACGTGTGCGCCGTCGCGCTTTCGGCGGTGTTCTATGTGGCGATTCCGCTCTCCTACGTGGACGGCTCCGTCGCCGGCGCATATATGGACGCGATATCGGCGCTGCGGCGGCACGGGGCGTTCCATGCGATGTTCGCCACAGTGGCCTTGCCTCTGCTGTTCATCGTCGTCATCGTCCTGTTCCGCAGATGCTTCACCATCCGTACGAAAGCTGAGATCGTGATGCGTGGCGTCGCCGTCACGTTCGCCACGTTCGTGGTATTGGGACTGCTGTATGTCGGTTACGGCCTGTCCACGCCGTCCGGTTTCAACGAGACCCCGCTGCTTATCGACCTGATTGCCGACTTTGTGCAACGCCTGTTGCCGATTGGTCTGTTGAGCGGCGTCGAACCGGCATTTGTGCCGGTCGGACCGCTGTCGGAATTCGTCTACCAGTGTGTGGGACCGGTGTTCTGGATAGTCGCGCTCTATTGCGCTTGGAATTGTCTGCGAGACCGTTCCATGGTGGACGACATCTACCGCCACCATGTGGACAGGATCATTGAACTCGGTGGCGAATCCATGTCGTTCATGGCCACATGGAAGGGCAACGATTACTGGTTTTCGGACACGGGACGTTCCGGCATTGCCTACCGGGTGTCGTATGGCGTGGCGTTGACCGTCACCGGACCATTCGGCGATTCGGCCGAATACGAGGACGATCTGCGCGCCTTTACCGATTTTTGTGCTCGGCGTTCCCTGACCCCGGTGTTCTACAGCGTGCATGCCTCCCAGCGTGACGTTCTGGTCGCCTCTGGTTGGAATGCGCTCGATGTCGGTACCGAAATGGTGGTCGATCCGGCCGCATGGCAGACGCGCGGCAGGAAATGGCAGGATGTGCGCACTGCCATCAACAAAGCCAAGCGTGACGGCATTACCGATGTGCTTTCCACCTTCAAGGAATCACCATTCTCCGTGCAGACGCAGATTCGTGAGATTTCCGCGCAATGGGCCGGTGAGAAGGCATTGCCGGAAATGGGCTTCACCCTGGGTGGCGTGGACGAGCTGGTCGACCCACGTGTCAAACTGCTGTACGCGGTGGATGACAGCGGCAAGGTCCTCGGCGTCACCAGCTGGCTGCCGACCTACGAAAACGGTGAAGTGGTCGGCTGGACCCTCGATTTCATGCGTCATCGCACCGACAGCGTCAACGGCATCATGGAATTCCTCATCGCACGAATGGCCGAACGTTTACGGGACGAAGGCAAGGTGCGATTCATGAGTCTGTCCGCGGCGCCGCTTGCCGGCATGGGCGGTGGAGAAGGCGAACAGGGGGAGAGCGCCGTGCTCGACCATGTGCTGCAGATGGTGGCCGACATCATGGAACCGGCCTACGGATTCCATTCCCTGTTCCGTTTCAAGCTCAAGTTCCACCCCGACGAATCCAAGGTGTACATCTGCTATCCGGACGCAGCCAAACTACCGCAGATATCGCTCGCCGTGGCGCAGGCCTACGTGCCGTCGCTCACGCCGATCGAAGCCATGCGGTTCGTCCGAACCATTGTGCCGGCCAAAAACGACTGATTCACGGATTCAGCAGAACTGGAATGTTCGCATCGCAATACGACTGGCCTTTTGTCCGATTCGCCCGAAGGCGGCGCCTGTGATGATGTCCTCACGTCGATGACCTTCGGTCGGACCCGGACTTGAGATGTGCGTCCGTTTTGGACGCGCTCGGCGCTACACTAAGGAAGGTTTGTAAAGTACTACGTTTCTCCACGAAAGGGACCAGCATGTCAGCTGAAGCAAACGTCGGCGTCGTCGGCTTGGCCGCAATGGGCGGTAGCCTCGCACGTAATCTCGCACACCACGGCAACAAGGTCGCTGTGTTCAACCGCACCTACGCCCGTACCGAAAAGCTCATGAACGAGCACGGCACCGAAGGCGAATTCTACCCGGCCAAGACGCTTGAGGAGTTCGTCGACAGCCTCACCAAGCCGCGCACCGCCATCATCATGGTCAAGGCCGGCGCGCCCACCGACGCCATGATCAACGCGCTCGCCGACCTTATGGAGCCGGGCGACATCATCGTCGACGCCGGCAACTCCTACTTCCCGGACACCATCCGCCGTGAGAAGGAAATCAGCGCGCGTGGCCTGCACTTCGTGGGCTGCGGTGTCTCCGGCGGCGAGGAGGGCGCCCTGCTTGGGCCGTCCATGATGCCCGGTGGCTCCGAAGAATCCTGGAAGACCCTGAAGCCGATCTTCGAATCCATCGCGGCCAAGGCCGAAGGCGAACCGTGCGTGACCCACATCGGTCTCAACGGCGCCGGACACTTCGTCAAGATGGTGCACAACGGCATCGAATACTCCGACATGCAGCTCATCGCCGAAAGCTACGACCTCATGCGCCGTGGCCTGGGCATGACCCCGGCCGAGATCGGCGACGTGTTCGAGGAGTGGAACAAGACCGAACTCGACTCCTACCTCATCGAGATCACCGCCGAAGTGCTGCACCAGGTCGACAAAAAGACCGGCAAGCCGCTGGTCGACCTCATCGTGGACCACGCCGGCATGAAGGGCACCGGCACCTGGACAGTGCAGACCGCACTGTCCTTGGCCGTGCCGGTCACCGGCATCGCCGAGGCCGTGTTCGCCCGCGGCCTGTCCTCCGAGGCGGACCTGCGCGAGGAAGCCCAGAAGCAGGGCTTCGCCGGTCCGAGCGGCGAGTTGAACCTGAACGACGAGGAGAAGAAGGCCTTCATCGAAGACATCCGCCAGGCCCTCTACGCCTCCAAGATCGTCGCCTACGCCCAGGGCTTCAACGAGATCACCACCGCCGCTAAGGAATACGGCTGGGATATCGACCTGGCCGCCGTGGCACGCATCTGGCGTGGCGGCTGCATCATCCGCGCGAAGTTCCTCAACCGCATCTCCGAAGCGTTCGAATCCGGCGAGGCCAACGTGTCGCTGCTGTTCGCCCCGTACTTCAAGAACGCCATCGAAACCGCCGAGAAATCCTGGCGCAACGTGGTGGCCCAGGCCGCCATCAACGGCCTGCCGACCCCGGCGTTCGCCTCGTCCCTGTCGTACTTCGACGGCCTGCGCTCCAAGCGCCTGCCCGCCGCCCTGATCCAGGGCCAGCGCGACTACTTCGGCGCCCACACCTACCAGCGCGTGGACCAGCCGGGCGCGTTCCACACCCTGTGGGCCGAGCCGGGCCGCGAAGAGATCGAAGCCTGATCTTTCCGCAGTACAAAGCTAGGAAGCTTCAGCCAAAAGGCCTCGTGATGCCTTACGGCCATACTCGATTGTTGAACCGAAGCAATTCCGGTTCGATGATTGGGACGGCCAGTACTCGCATCGCGAGGCCTTTTGGCATATCTAAGCGTTCGTTCACATTCCGTAGGCGGTTGTTGGCTTCCGTAGGTGGTTGGGCCTGGATACGCACCACGGAAAAGGCAGAAAACCGGCCTTTTCTCATCTCCGATACTTGAGGCAACCACCTACGGAAACACAAAACCACCTACGGAAACAACGTTCGGTGGAAATCATGCGTCGAAACAGTTAAAAACAATCAAAGATGGGGGGTATATCCGCGGCCATGAACCGTGGAAATACCCCCCATCTTTGATTGTTTCTGATGAGCGTCACAGCTTGGAGGCTGCACCCTCATCGATGAGCCAGAGCAGTTCCTCACCATCGGCGTAGGAGCTCGGGGCATGCGGATTGTTTTGCTGGGCGAACGCGGCCTTGACCGCATTGGCCTTGCGCTCTTCGGAGGTGAACACCCACGTGTGCTTCGAACGGGCGATCATCGGCACGGTCAGCGTCAGGCGCAGCGGCGGCGGCTTCGGCGAATCTCGCACACCTGCGACCAGCACGTGCGGGTCGCTGATTTCGGCCTCGCCATGGTCGGGGAACAGGGAGGCGAAATGCGCGTCCGGGCCCATGCCGAACATTGCGATGTCCAATGCCGGTTCGTCACCCAGCTGCTCGATGAGCTCACGCTGATATTCCGCGGCGGCATCGGCCAGCACCGCATCGGTCTGTTCGGGGGAGGCGCCGATAATCTCATCGGCGCCGCGCGTGTCCGCCGGCATCGCGTGGATGTTCCCGGCCGGCATACGTCCGCTCTCCACAAGCGCGCCGTACCAGGCTTTGCAGGCTTGCTTCGCATTGCGGTCGTCGTCATCGGCCGTCACGAAACGCTCATCGCCCCACCAGACGTGCACGCGGCTCCAGTCCACGGCATCGTTCAACGGGCTCGCATTCATCGCGGCGAACACGCGGTTGCCGTCGGTGCCTCCGGTCACGGCGATGTCCACACGCGTGCGGTTCGGCTCGGCCAACAGGTCGATGATGGTCAGCAGCGTGCGGGCGGCCACAGCCTCGGCCAACACCTGCGGGTTCGGATAGACAATGGTCTTGCGTTCTGTCACGTTCATTCCTTTGATAAGCGTTTTCCCGAATGGTGGTAACGGTTCCGTCGCGCCGACGGGCTATTGCCTCGGCTTGACCAGTTCCAGACCGCGGGACACGACCTCGTTGTAGATCTCATCCGGATACAAGCGGCCAAGTTCCTCACTCAGACATTCCTCAAGCGTTCGTGCGGGCACGCTGATGGTCTGCGGCGACTGGCCGGGCACACTGATCACGGCGAATCCATCGTCGGTGGAGGGGCGTTCCAGACTCAGCACACCGTCGCCGCGCGTCAGATACACGCCGGTGACGGCCGTGGCGTCCAGATCCTCCTCGATCATCACCGGCACGTTCAGACGCAGACGCAGCCATGCGGCAAGCAGGTCCAACGGCAGATAATCCTTCTGCCCGGTCACGCGCACATTGCTCACTGGCAGGTGCGGCGGCTGGTCGAGCATGGAGGCGATCATCGCGCGCCATACGGTCAGGCGCGTCCACGACATGTCCACGTCCTTGGAGGAACGGTTGCGACGCAGATCGTCCATCGTGCGTTGCGGGTTCGAGGAATGCATTGCATCGGTGATGCGGCTGCTGGCCATGGAGCCGAGCAGATCCTTCGACGGGTTCGCGGGCGCCTCGTTTGGCCACCATGCCACGACAGGGGTGTCTGGAACGAGCAGCGGAATCACCAAGGTATCGGCGTGGCGGATCAGACCGCCACGCGGACGCAGCACGATGATCTCACCGGCCCCCGCGTCGGATCCGAAACGAATCTCGGCATCAAGGAAGGTGGGATTTTCCTCATCTTCCGGATTGACCTTGCGGCTGCTTGGCGCGATTGCGATCACGCGGCAGGGATGCTCACGGCTCGCGTTGTTGGCGATTTCGAGATCATGCTCGAGTTCGGTCTCGTTGGTGGAGATGAGCAGGGTGAGCACGCGTCCCAATGCCGCCTCGCCGCGCTCCTCGTGCAGTTCGTCGATTTTCGCCGAGATCTCGCGGGTCTCGGTGTCTTGCATGGTAATGATCACGGCATCCTCCAACGGTGTCCATCGCGGGCGAGCATTTCAACGGCCTCTTCCGGGCCCCACGTGCCGGAACGATACGGCTGCGGCTGGCCGAGCGTCGACCAGAACTCCTCGATCGGGTCGAGGATCTTCCATGAGAGGTTGACCTCCTCGGTGGTGGGGAACAGCGGCGGATCGCCCAACAGCACGTCGAGAATCAGACGTTCATAGGCTTCGGGGGAGGATTCGGTGAACGAACGACCATAGCCGAAGTCCATCGACACGTCGCGCACTTCCATCGAAGTGCCGCCGGGCACCTTCGCGCCGAAGCGCATGGTCACGCCCTCGTCGGGCTGCACGCGGATCACGATGGCGTTCTTGCCGAGTTCCTTGGTGGCTGTCGATTCGAACGGCAGATGCGGAGCGCGCTTGAACACCACGGCGATCTCCGTGACGCGCTTGCCCAATCGTTTGCCGGTGCGCAGATAGAACGGCACGCCGGCCCAACGGCGGGTGTCGATGTCCAAGCGAATCGCCGCATAGGTTTCGGTGGTGGAATTGGGGTCGATGCCCTTCTCGTCCAGATATCCGACAACCTCATGCGAACCCTGCCATCCGGCGGCGTACTGGCCTCGAGCGGTATGTGCCGCCAAATCCTTCGGCAGACGCACCGCGGAGAGCACCTTCGTCTTCTCTGCGGTCAAATCGGCCGCGGAGAAGGAGACAGGCTCCTCCATGGCGGTCAACGCCATGAGCTGCAGCAGATGGTTTTGGATGATGTCTCTCGCGGCGCCAATACCGTCATAATATCCGGCGCGTCCGGCCACACCGATGTCTTCGGCCATGGTGATCTGCACGTGATCCACATAATTGTTGTTCCAGATTGGCTCGTACATGGCATTGGCGAAGCGCAGCGCCAGGATGTTCTGCACGGTCTCCTTGCCAAGGTAATGGTCGATGCGGAACACGCTCGACGGGTCGAACACTTCGGAGACCACGCGGTCGAGTTCTTTGGCGCTGGCCAGATCATGTCCGAACGGCTTCTCGATGATCACGCGACGCCATGCGCCTTTTGAAGATTTCGCCAGACCGCAGTCGGCCAGCTGTCGGGAGACCTGCGGGAAGGCGCGCGGCGGCACGGACATATAGAATGCGTGGTTGCCGCGCGTGCCGCGGTCGCGGTCGAGCTCCGCGACGGTTTCGGACAGGCGCTCGAACGCCTTTGGGTCATCGAACGTGCCCTGCACGAAACGGATGCCCGCGGCGAGCTGTTTCCAAGTCGATTCCTTGAATGGTGTGCGGCAGTGCGCCTGCACGTTCTCCTTGACGAAGTCCTTGAAGTGGTCCTCGGTCCAGTCGCGGCGAGCGAATCCCGTCAGGCCGAAGCTCGGCGGCAGCAGGCCGCGGTTGGCCAGATCGTAGATGGCGGGAAGCAGCTTCTTGCGGGACAGATCGCCGGTCACGCCGAAGATCACGATGCTGCACGGGCCGGCGATACGCGGCAGGCGCAGGTCGCGGGGGTCGCGCAGCGGATTCGTCCACGCGCCGGCCGCGTTGGATGCGGTTGAAACGGTTTCAGTCATGTGCTTCATACTAGCCCCATAGCCGCACAGCGCGGCGGCGCGTATCCATTCCCTTGCTTCGTTTCTGCTTATAGACGGTTCCTATGCCGGCTTGCCCGCCACTCACCGGTCGAACGAATAGCGCAGCCAAACCGCACCATCCTCATATGGGGTGACGGAATCGAGTTTCAGGGCGACGGGCCTGCGGTCCATCGGCAGGCCGTCGAACGTGGAGGCCATGCCCTTGCGGCCGTCGATGCCGGGGCCAATCAGGATGCTCACCTCGTCGAGCAGGCCGGCATCGAGGAATCCGCCGTTGATGGTGCCGCCGCCGACCACGGCCATGCGTTCCACGCCGAACTCCTCATTGAGGATTTCGCTGGCACGCTTGAGATCGATGCGGTCGCGGCCTGTGGCGATCCATGAGATGTTGCGCGAATCTAGGAACTCGAGGTAATCCTCGCTCACTTGCTCGCAGGTCAGGATGACCAGAGGTTTGGCGCTGCCGGAATCGTCCGGCCAGCTCAACGTGCCCTTGGTGTCGGGAATTACGTTGTATCCTTCAGCGTCGGCCTTCTTGGAGAAGGCTTCGTGACCGAGCGGGCTGCCGGTGGCGTGGAATT
This sequence comes from Bifidobacterium sp., assembly GCF_050874245.1. Classification (GTDB taxonomy): domain Bacteria; phylum Actinomycetota; class Actinomycetes; order Actinomycetales; family Bifidobacteriaceae; genus Bifidobacterium. The sequence goes on from NZ_JBNMKH010000025.1 coordinate 22,105, forward strand.
CGCCGGAGGCCATCTCGAGCTGCGCGGTGACGCGGCCGCTCACGCGGGTCGGGGCGTCCAACGCCGCCAGCGTCTCGTAGTATTCGGTGTTGCCTGCCAACTGCACGGTCATACCGCAGTCGATGCGACCGTCGATCGACATCATCATGTGGCATACGATATAGGGTTTGCTCATGGTCTTTGCATTCCTTTCTTGCATGTACACCGTGAGCTTATGCCGAAACGCTTTGCATATCCAATGCCTATGGAACATGGAAACGCATGCAGGAATGTGCTGCGATTCCGATATGACGGGGAAGCGGCGGGGAAGTGGCGGGTGGCTCTCAGACGTCGTAGCCCATGGCCTGTTCGAGGAAGGCGTGTACCGCCTCGCCGGTGTCGCGCGGCGAGAAGCAGGTATGCCCGGTATCGAGCGTGGCGATGGCGGCCATTTCGTCGTCGGACAGCGTGAAGTCGAAGACGGCGAGGTTCTGACGCATGCGGTCCGGGTTTGCCGACTTGACGACCGGCACGATGCCGCGCTGCATGAGCCAGCGCAGCACGGCCTGTGGCACCGACTTGCCATGGTCGGCCGCGATATGGGAGAGCAAGTCGTTGCCCAGCAGCTCCGCATGCCCCGCGGCCAGCGGCGACCACGCCTGCATGGCGATGCCATGTTCGTGCAGATAGCGCCTGTCGACTTCGCGCTGGTAGAACGCGTTGCACTCGACCATGTCGACCACCGGCTTGCGGTCGTTGAAGAACAGGAAGTCGGCCATGCGGTCCGGGGTGAAGTTGTCCACGCCGATGGAACGCACCAGCCCCTCGTCCTGCAGCTCGCCGAGCGCGCGCCACGCGCCGTAGTAGTCGTTGTACGGCTGGTGGATGAGCAGCAGATCCACGTAATCCATGTCGAGCCGTTCCAGGGAGCGCTCCACCCCCTTGCGTGCGCCGTCGTAGCTGGTGTCGGTGATCCACAGCTTGGTGGTGACGAAGATCTCGCTGCGTGCCACGCCGCTGCCGCGCACGGCGGCGCCCACCGCACGTTCGTTGCCGTAGGCGGCGGCCGTGTCGATGAGGCGATAGCCCGCCCGAATGGCCTCGACCACCGCGTTCTCGCATACGTCCGGATCGGTCATGCGGAACACCCCGTAGCCGATGCGCGGCATGCGGTTCCCGTCGTTCAGCGTCAGATAGCGGTCGCTCATATCCATTGATGCTCCTTGTCTTGTGTCGCCTGCTTGTGTCTGCTTCTCTCTGATTGCGATGTGCTGCCGGGCATTGTATGGACGCCGCCGTGGCAATGGCAAATAGCTATGGTTCATCGATTGCAAGAGCTGATGGGAATAGTATGGTGGGAAGCTTGGCACGCATGCCGGGCAGGAAGGAGCTGATGATGGATGTTCGCGTATTGAGGTATTTCCTCGCCGTCGCCAGGGAAGAGAGCTTCACCGGCGCCGCCGAGACGCTGATGATGTCGCAGCCGACATTGTCCAAGCAGATCGCTCAACTCGAACATGAACTGGGCAAGAAACTGTTCGAGCGCGGCGGCCGGCGCGTCACGCTGACGGAGGACGGCATGCTGCTCTACCGCCGCGCGGAGGAGATCGTCACGCTGGTGGATAGAACCGAACGCGAGCTCAAAACCGACGAGCACGACGTGGCGGGGGAGGTGGCGGTCGGCGGGCATATCCCCAGATTCCTGCTCAGAGCCGCGGCCCGGACCCACGAGGTGCACCGGGGCATCCGCTTCTATTGGCACAATGGAGATGCCACCGACGTGTCGGAACGTCTGCAGCACGGCACGCTTGACTTCGCGGTGCTGCTTCGGCCGGTGGACGTGGTGCGCTACGACTTCGTGCCATTGCCGGACGTGGCACGGTGGGGCGCCCTGGTGCCCGCCGGCAGCGAACTGGCCGGCAGAGGCGTCCTGACTGTGGACGATCTGAAGCATATGCCGCTGGCCGTCCACCACCGAGAGGGGCTGCAACGGGAATTCAGCCTGTGGGCGGGCGTGGATATGGACGAGTTCGACGTCTCCGCCACGTACAACGTGCTCAACGGCAGCCCCTCGCCCTTCGTGACCAGCGGGCTGGGATGCGTGGTCACCACGGACGATCATCTCGACGGCGGCGAATCCGCCGACGTGCGTTTCCTGCCGCTCGACCCGCCTTTGGAGACGCAATGCGCGCTGGTATACCGTCGGCACGCCGCGCTGTCGAAATCCGCGGTCATATTCCTGGACCAGGTGAAGCAGTCGCTGCAATCCATGCACGAAGGCAATGGGAAGGAATAGCGCATAGCTATTTGCTATCGCATGGTGGCGATCCTACAATCCTCATTCGGGCCGGCATCGAGGTGCGGTGTGACAGACCCGGAACGCGGCGCATGGGGCATACAAGACGCGCAAGGCCGCAAGGGAAACCGGGAACAAGAATACGGGAACAGTGGAGGAGCGAAGGCCATGGCAAGAGACAAGGCGGGGAACAAACAGGAAATAGACATGCTGCATGGCCGCATCTGGACCAAGGTTCTGCGCTACGCGCTGCCCGTGGCCGCGACTGGCATCTTGGAACAGCTTTTCAACGCGTCCGGCATCATGATCGTCGCCAACTTCTCCCAAGGCGACGGCACCGCCGCGGTCGCCGCCGTCGGCTCCAACGCGCCGGTCACCGGGCTTATCCTCAACCTGTTCATCGGCATCGCGCTCGGCGCGAACGTCGTCATCGCCAACGCCATTGGCCGCGGCAGCCGTGATGCCGTGCGCAAGGCCGTGCATACCTCCATCGTTACCGCCCTGATTGGCGGTGTGGTCGTCGCCGTCATCGGGGAACTGCTCGCCGGCCCGCTTCTCGGCATGCTCAACGTGACCGACGAGGTGTTCCCTCTGGCGCTTATTTACTTGCGCATCTACCTGCTCGGCATGCCCGTCATCCTGCTCTACAACTTCGAGGCCGCCATCTTCCGCAGTATCGGTGACACGCAGGCGCCGCTCGCCGTGCTCGCCGTCTCCGGCGTATTCAACGTGACCATGGGCCTGATCCTCGTCATCCTGTTCCATCTGGGCGTCGCGGGCGTTGCCACTGCCACCGTCCTCGCCAACATCGCCAGCTCCATGATCCTGCTGTACCGGCTCGTCCACACCGACGCCGCCATCCACGTGAACCTGCGCGAACTCGGCATCGACCCGCTCACCCTGCGCCAGATCATGCGCATCGGCCTGCCCGCCGGCGTGCAAAGCGCCGTGTTCGCCGTGGCCAACATCATCATCCAGGCCGCCATTAACAGCCTCGGTACCGTCGTCATGGCCGCATCCAGTGCCGCGTTCAACATCGAGATCATCGCCTACTACGTGCTCAACTCCTTCAGCCAAGCCTGCGCCACCTTCACCGGACAGAACTACGGCGCCAAGCAGATCGGACGCTGCAAGCGTGTGCTCGGCATCTGCATCCTGGAGGATTTCATCGCCACCGCCTCCACCATCGCCGTCGTACTGCTCTTCGGCCACCGCCTGCTCGCCCTGTTCGATGCCACCCCCGAGGTCATCGCCGTCGGCTACACCAGACTCGTCATGGTCTTCTCCGCCTACACATTCAGCATGCTGTACGAGGTCATGTCCGGCTACCTGCGCGGCTTCGGCATTTCACTGGCACCGGCCCTGCTCACCGTGGCCGGCGTGGTCGGCGTGCGCATCACTTGGATCGAATTCGTATTCCCCATGCATCGCACCTTCGAAGCCATCATGATCGTCTACCCGATCAGCCTCGCCGCTACTGCCGTGCTCATCGGCATCGCGCTGCTGTGCTACCGGCCGTCCAAACGATTCGCGGTCGCACAGGCTTCGGCATAAGGATGGTGGTGCCGCGTCGGACCGCTATTCCGCCATCGCCGCCATGGACATTCCGATTCATAAAGCGAAACGATGCGCTCCCTACCCGATGACGTTATGCTCGTAATTGTCGAAAGGAAAGGAGCCGCGGCATGCTTGACAGGTTGCATTACGATTCGCCTCTGGGAGGCATCACGCTGGTTGCGGACCGGGATTCGCTGCTCGGCCTTTGGTTCGATTGGGAACGCTATCTGGATGATGCGTTGCGGACGCTCGGATCGACTCGATCCGTAACGGAGGGGGAGTCGAAGCCGCTTGATCTTGCCTCGCAATGGATGGATGATTATTTCGACGGGAAACGGCCTGATTCATCCATGGTTCCGCTACGGTTTGACGGTACGCCATTCCGTCGCAAGGTGTGGTCGTTGCTACGGGATGTGCCGTATGGGGAGACCGTCACATACGGCGAACTGGCTCATAGATTGGAAGCGATGAATGGCGATGGACGCAGGGTTTCCGCCCGTGCGGTAGGAGGGGCGGTAGGGCACAATCCTATTTCCATCATCGTGCCTTGCCATCGTGTTGTGGGAAGCGATGGCAGTCTGACCGGGTATGCGGGTGGTCTTGATACCAAAGTCGCCTTGCTTGAGCTGGAGCGGAATGGCGGAGATGCCTGCCGGCAGAAGCTGGACAAAGCGGATCCGACGTCACGGACGCGGTTCTGACGGCGTTTTTCGATTCGCCATTTCAATGGTGCGATGATTCATGTGCGTGCGGATTGCCGCCGTTCATGAACGCTGCCATGGTCCGGGTCACTGCGCGGGGAAGCGCGCGTTCGGCGAATGCGCCGGCCTTGGTGAGCGGACCGTGGTAGGCGAGGATCGAGCCGCGCATCATCCTGTGGTAGGCGAATGCCGCCAACTGGCGTGCGGTGGCAGGCTTGGTCATGGTGAAGAAGTTGCGGCCGCCCATCCTGGCGGCCTTGGCGAATCCGGTGGTCGTCGGCCCCGGGCATACGCAGGTCACCGTCACGCCCGTGCCGCGCAGCTCATAAGCCACGGCCTCCGACAGCGAGCGCACGAACGCCTTCGTGGCGAAATACATCGCCATGTACGGGCCGGCCATCATCGAGGCGACCGAGGAGA
>NZ_JBNMKH010000026.1:0-26180 GCF_050874245.1 Bifidobacterium sp.
CCGATCCCTCGGCACCACACGCGAACGCGTGGCCGGTGATGAACTGGCAATCATTGACTATAAAGAAGTAGTACAAATACGCTCTTGAGTTCTCAAACCACCACCACTCACCCACCTCATGCCCCGGACTCGTCCGGGCCACTCGCTGAGCGGCAGCAAGAGATAAACTTACACGGAAAGCGGGAAACGCGCAAATCGTCGTTTGTAAATCCCATGTGAACCGTTGGAAACACTGGACTCCATCGGCGTGTCGAAACTTGACAAAATAACGTGTTCCGCACTCATTGGCAGTTGAATTGATACAGTGCCCAGCCTTTCGCATCGGAAGACATGCCCGAATAATCCTGAATCTTCTTCATCGTGCCGTCGTTCGCATATTTGTCGATTAGCTGCTGGTCGTGGAATGTGTCGTACTGCTGCTTGAACGTGAACATCTGCAGACTCGGCGCCTGGGCGCCCATGCTGAGGAAGTATGCATCGCCATCTTCGCTCAACGGACATACGGTGTTCGTCAATTCCTTGCCGTCGCCCGAAGCGAACGCGCGTTCCGTCTGCCCATAAATCGCACCGTTCTTCTCGGCCTTCGGATTGTAAATGGGGAACAGCATATCCGCGCCATACATCGCGGTGGCATACATGGAGCCGTTCAACGGATCGGAAACCACGATCGAATCGGTGCCGGTCTCCCCCACCATCTTCTTGAGAATCCGCTCCTTCGTGGAAGTGAGCTGCTCATCCGGCTGCGAATCGTCGATCGCCATATTCGAGTAAACGGCATCGGACAAGCCGGAACGGACGGTATTGCCGAATTGGCAGGAAACGACGAGCGCCGCAAGTACGATGACCGCGACGATTTTCGTCACGTTCGGCAAACGGCTGGAACGCAGCAGAACGACCGCGGCAAAGACGACCAGCGACACCACACCGAACGGAATCATGGTGAGCGGCCGGGTCTCGGCACGATACCAAGCGGCGGCAACGATATTGGGGAACCACCCGGTCAAAGCGGTCGAACAGACGTAGACCAGGCCGACCAGGAAGAAGACCAGTGCGATGGCGATCGCGTCGCGGCGAAGACGGGACACCTCGGAACGAGGGGTATGACGGGCAGCGGAAATCCGGCGATTCCCAGATCCGGTGGAAGCGACGGCAGTGGCCTCAGCCGAGTCACCGGCGGAAACCGTTTCGGAAACGGCGGATTGCTGCGATCGCTTCGCCGCGATATCGGAATTACGAGCGACGAATATCTGCGGACGGACGATCGCAGCGATGGTGATGACCAGCGAAATCAGAACGATTGCCGCCATGAACCAGCCCTGCACGCCGGCGATATTATCGGTGAGGTAGACGCGCAGCGCCTCGGGGACCGTGCGATTCGGCACGAAGGTATGGAACCAGCTGGCGGGGTTGAAATAGCGGTCCGATTGATAGCTGGACATCATGTACGCGAGGAACGCGCCCGCGCCGAGCACCACCACGACCGCGAGGCCCGCGATGGCTTTCCATGGCAGACGGGTCAATACGAAGGGGGCCATGAGCAGCAGCCAGGTGAAGACAATGCGCGGATGGGCGAACATGCAGATACCAGCCGTGGCAAGGAACAGCAGACTCCATTTGACGAGGTGCTCGCGAACGGCGATCGCGTCAAGCAAACGAAGCGTGGTATACAGCCAGAACGGCAGAAGCGTGGTGGCCAGACCGAAAGCGATCAACGGACCGGAAGCCAGCATTTGGAAGGGATGGCATGCGGAAGCGACAGCCAAAGAGGGGATGATGAGCGCAAGTACGGCGGGAAGCAGCGCTGTTGCGATCGCGCGGACGGAAACATTGGAATGCGGGGAATGCTGCGATGCCGTCGACCGGCATGTAGATGCGGAACGTGCGGATCGCACGGCATCGTCCGGACCCGACAGACGCCTCGTGAAATAGGAGGCGTACAGCTGAATCGAAATCGGCCATACCAGACCGGAAGTGGCCAGCCAAACCGTGTTGAACGCCGCGTAGATCGACAGGTTGATGCCGAACAGGCCGGCAAGTTTGATCAGACCGGCCGCAAGCAGATGGAACAACGGCGGATAGTATTCGTCGTTCGGCCACAGATGGGTGGCGGCGCCGATGCCCTCGTCAAGAATCTTGCGAATGAAGTAGTAATGTGCGGGCGCGTCGATCTCATGCAACGGATTCGTCCAAGCGGCGGCACCACGCGGAAACCAGGCCCATACAATCGCGGCGGCGAGCGCGACGCCGATGACGGAGCAGACAAGCCGTGCGATGCGCGGCAGACGGGGAAAAACGGAATCGTTGGAATCGACGGAATTTTCGGCGATGCCGGAACCGGCGGAATCGATCATGACGTCGTCGCCCTTGTCCGTGGAGGCCGCTTCCCCGGCTGCGTCGGGAATCGGCATGCCCGCGACGTGTTTCTTCTGCTCCGCGTCGTAATTTTTCCTGTCGTGCTGCTTCGTGCTGTGCTGCTTCATCGCAATCCATCGTAGCCGAAACCGCGATTCCGGCCATGTTGTGGCCCGTATCCAGCCTTCGATTTTCAGGAAGTATTCAGACTTCACACAGGGGTATAACAGTGTTGCGCAAGAAAACAATCACGTTGGATGGGCAGGATGATTGCACGGGGCGCATTGCGCTGTAAGCGTACCTCGCTGTCGTTGCTTGACGGTGCGCCCCGGCCAACGCTGGCGTCGGCATGCGCCGTCGCATAACTACAGAGAACTGGAGAAGTACCGCATGTTCGTTCTCAAGAACGCATGGGCCGCGCTCGGTCGCGTCAAATGGCGCACCGCGTTAACGGCCTTGCTCGCACTGCTGGTGTCGTTCTCGGCCGCCGTGGATCTGGCGGTCCTGAGGGCAGACGATACCGCGAATAACGAAACATACCAATCGCAGAAGGCGTCGGCGACAATCCGACCAAGTGCGAAGACCTCAGCGAAACGTGATGGCGCGGACTCCAGCTATACCGCGAATTACATGACGTGGGAACTGTACAGCAAGTACGCGGAGGCCGTGCAGAAGAACAATGTGACGTTCGAATACACTCTGGCCACGTCGGTGCCGGTGCGTGCCAGCAAGTCGTTGCAGGCGATCGCCGCGAAAAGCGACACCAGTGAGGATAAAACCGGTGGCGATCTGACGCTGCAGGCCTTCTATACGGCCGAAGCCGTGAAAGTCAACGACTATGGCACGTTCAAGGTGGTCAAAGGCAAGAACCTGAGCTACAAGACGGAAAACGATGGGGTGCTGGTCTCGCAGGCGCTGGCCAAGAAGAACAACCTCAAGGTGGGAAGCAAGGTGACCGTCGGCAATCCGACGAAGCCTTCCACGACCTATAAGGCCACCGTACGCGGCATCTACGAATATACGGGCGACGCGCCCGCCGGATATGGTTCCGACGCGAAGTACGCGAAGGACAACCGCGAGAATGTGGTGTACACGACGTACATCAATTTCGCGAAGGATGGATTGGATACGACCGACGCCAAGGGTTGGGGCGTTCCCGACCTCAACATCATCTTCACGCTGACCAATCCGGCCACGTACAACAAGTTCGTGCGTCTGGTGAAGAAGGCCAAGCTGGACACGTCGAAGTACACGATTTCCTCGCCGTCGCTCGACGCGTACAAGAAGCGTATCGCGCCGTTGGATTCCGCCGCCGCTTCGGCACGCGTGATCCTGCTGGCGTCCGTGATCGTCGGCGGCCTCGCGCTGCTGGCGCTGGTGCTGTGGGCCGCGATCGCCGGCCGCCGTGACGAAATCGGCATGGCGATGATTTCGGGCGTCACCAAGGGCCGCCTGGGATGGCAGTTCATGCTGGAGACGTTCATGATGACCGTTCCGGGTTGGATCATCGGTCTGGTCGCCGGCGCGCTGCTGGCCAAGCCGATCGGCACCGCGTGGGCCGGAGGACAGGCCGTGGCCATTACGTCCGCGTCCGTTTGGAACGTGATCTGGTACGGGCTGGGCGCGTGCCTGGTATTGGGCATCGTCGCGTTCATGCGCGTGGGATTCTTCGATTTGAGCCAATTGTTCGCGAGCCGTTCCGACAAGCCGGTTGATACGACCGGAACGGATGCGGCCGAAACGACGAACCGTACGGAGGTGGACGCATGAGCGACAAGGACGTGAAGGATACCGAAAACGAAGCGTTGACGTCGTCTGACGGCGTTGACGGAAACGACGCTTCCGTGTCAGTCGATTCGATCGAATCGGTCGATTTCGCGGTGGTGTACGACGATACGGACGATGCCGGCGATACGGCGGACCATACACCGTCCGGCATCGCGGAATCGCAGGAAGCCACGGCGGACGAGGCGGATGCGGAAGGCATCGCCACGGAAGACAGCGTGGCCAGCGACAACGCGAACCGTGTGAACGAAACGCTCGCGCTGGGCGCGGCCGACGATCAGGCGCCGCTTGCCGGCCGTGAAAGCGTGAAGGCGGATTCCGCGACGAGCGTGTCTTCCCAGATCGATCGGGAGATCAAGCATCGCCGCAAGAAGGACGCGTTCTTCTTCAAGGCGAATCCGACGTTCGCGCTCGACCATGTGACGGTGAACAACCGCAAGACCGGCCGCAACGTGCTTGATGACGTCTCCCTGGCGTTCCATGCCGGCGCGACCTACGCGGTGCTGGTGGACGCCGAGGATGCCGAACAGCATCAGGCGCTGCTGGCCACCATGGTCGGCATGATGCGGACGACCAGCGGCAACGTGATGCACAAGAGCGCGAATATCGCGGATGTGGAGCCGGTGGACGTGCTCGGACACCGCATCGGTTTCATTCCGCAGCGGTTCGCGGTGCGCGGGGATCTCGACGCGGAAGGCAACGTGCTGTATGCGATGGACGCGTCGAACCGTAACTTCCTTCAGCCGAAGCCGGTGATAGCACGCGAGCTGCTCAAGCGCGTGGGCTTCGAGGGGGTGACGTCCGGCATGCCGGTCTGCAAGCTGAGCGAGCTGGATCGGCGTCGTGTGGCGATCGCCCGGGCGTTGAGCTGCGAGGCCGAGGTGATCATCGCCGACGAGCCGACCGCGGGACTGGACCGTGACGAGGCCGCTGTGGTGCTTGGCTTGCTGAAGAAGGCGAAGCGCGACGAGGACCGCAAGCGCGCGATCATCGTGGTGACCTCCGACCCTGAAGTGGCCGATCAGATGGAGCATTGCGCGGAACTCGACTAGTTTCGTCCTTCCGCAACGTCCTTCCATAATTCGAAAAATAATCTAAAAATAATTCGAAAAAGCCTTGTCCGGCACCGTGGTTTGCGATGTCGGACAAGGCTTTTTCGTTGCTTCTGCGACTTGCCTTTGCAACTTGCTCCGATAATCGAAAGACAAGGACGCCCGTACGAATTCCGGTATGGGTTTCGTACGGGTCCCGTAACTGGTTCCGTATGGGTCCGTACGGATTATTCGGCGACGCGCATGCGGTACTGCTCGGCGAGCGGTTTGACGTCGAGGATGCCGTAACGCTCGAGGAGCCGTAGCCATTCACGCTTGTTGTCTTCGCCGAAACGGGCGGCCTTGCGCGTGTATGCCTCGGCGGTGAGGAACTTCGGCGGAATCGACTTGCTGTTGTATTTGTCCGCCACCATGACGACCTCCTGTTCGAGGTTCACCGGCACGTAGTCGGCCGGAGGCAACGGCAGTCCCTGCGATTCCACCGCCTCCTTGGTGAGCCCTACGCCCGTATGGTTGCGCGCGAACTGTGCAATGGACTCGTCGACGCCCTGTTCCAGCAGGTATTCGTATCCTTTCAACCCGTGCTGAACATAGCGCGGACCGTCGAATTTGAGCGGTTTGCCGTCGGAACCGTCCTGCTTGAGCAGAAAGTACGTGCCGATGTCGTGCAGCAGGCCGCCGATCACCACCAGATGCTCGTCGATGAGCCGCGGCGGAACCGTACCGCCAGTAAGACCCTCCGTCGACGCCACCGCGGGTACGTGCAGCATACCGAGCGACGCGGAACCGGAATCGTCCGTAGCAAGTTCCAATCCGAAATCGCCGGTTTTTTCGGGCGCGTCCGCAGGCAGAGTGCAACGACGGGTGAACAGCGCGTTCTGGCGACGTGCCATGCGTCGGGCGATGTCCGCCACGACCACGCAGTGACCATGGATGAGGTCGTATGCGGCTTGCGACTGGGCGATTTTGCGATGCAATTCGTCCACTTGCGCGAGTGTGGGAATATACCCGGTGGTATGCTGCGCCGATTCGTTCGATGTGGTCGTCGATGCAGCCGTCGATGTGGTCGGTTCGTTCGATTCGTTCGTCATACGCCCCATATTAGGCGCGTTTCAGACGCGTCAGATGGAACGGACGCGGAATTCGCCGGTGCGGTTGGAGGCCACGATCATCTGGTCGTTGTTCAGACGGGTCCAGCCGTCCTCGGCACGCTGGTCGAAGCCGGAGCTGGCCACGACCACACCCTTGGGCTGGCCGGCGGCAAGATCGGCTTCGGAATCGCCGAGCGCACGGTAGCGCAGCACACGGTAGTCGCGAGCCTGCTCGCCACGGCCGTACTGGTCGTAGATTTCGACGATGCGCTTGGAAGTGACCTCACGACCGGCCGCGCACAGAGCGATGAACTGGTCCTGGCTTTGGATCATGCAGTTGTAGCTGGACTTCGGATAGCTTTTGCGCAGCTCGCGCACGGCCTGGGCCACCGCCTCGTCGAGCGCGAAGCCGAAACCGATGTACTGCAGGATGACCGCGAAGAAGATGGCGGAATCGGAACGGCCGCCGGTGGACTGCACCAGGCTCGGGTCGACCGGGAACGAACGGTTGGTGATGATGTTGCGACCCTGGTCGTCGGAGATGTCGCCGTTGTGGATGAAGCTCAGTCCGTTGGCGAAGAACGGCTGCTGGTTCTCCAGGATCAGCGGCAGGTTCGAGCTGGCAAGACGCAGGTGCCACAGGCCACCGCGGGCCGGGGTGTTGGCGAGCTCGTCGAAGATGGGATCGTGACGGGCCGCGACCGTGTTCTTGTAGATGGCGGTGCCGGTTTCCGGAGTCGGTGCACCGCCGTCACGACGGTATGGCGATTCCTCCGGAACCGTGACCAGCGCAGCGCCCCATCCATCGTTGTGGATTTCGCTGAGATTACGGAATTCACGCACGGTCTGCATACCGAGCACACCGTTGAGAGTGGTGTTGCTGCCTGCCGTCGCGAATCCAAGTAATCTGCACATGGTTGATTACTCTACCGACGGCAGGTTTCGACGCGCGCGTGCCGTTATCGGAGTTGCTTATAGCTTGCGCTTCACACGCGCTTCAGACGCGGCGGACGCTCGGTGGCGAGGAACAGCGGCTGAATCTCAATCAGCGGATTGTAGGGAGCGAGTCCGAACCATTTGACCGGAGAGCCGGCCAAATGACGAATCGCGTACTTGATCTGCAGTGAGATCGCGCCCTTCTGGGACACCTTCGACTCGGGCATCAACGCCTTGTGAATCAGCACGTAGCGGATAGGTCCGATGTTCGGATCGGCGTCCAGCTTCGGGTAGCGGGTGGTCTGCTTGGGCAGATCGCCGGACTTCGACAGATCATTCATGATCTGGTGGATGTATGCAGGAATCGACTGCGACACCTTGAAGCCCAAGCGAATACGCACGCGGAACAGGAAGTCCGTGCCGAAATTCTCCACCGAATACTCGCGCGTGAACGGGTTGTCGGACGTTTCCACCGACACCGCCCACCATGCGCGGGCGCGCTTCGGATGGTCCGCGAAAATCGAGAAGAAGATGTCGGTATCGACACGCTTCATTTCCGGATCGGACGTCAGATAGACGATGTTGTCCGCGAAATACGGAATCGAATCGTCCTCATGAAGCTGCTTCAGAACCGGCACGCAATCGGCGGGCTGCATATGCCGGCGTTGTGCGCGTTCCAGCTTCGTGCCTTCGTTCCACGTGTACATAATCAGCAGAATCGCCAATGTCAGCAGCATGGTGAACCAGCCACCGTGCAGGAACTTCGCCATCGAAGCGAAGAAGAACAGGAACTGGATGGCCAGGAACACCACTGTGAACACGACCGCGCCGACGCGCTTGCCATCGTGCCAAATGTAGACGGCCAGCAGAATCGTCGTGGTGATCATCGTGACGGTCAATGCCAGGCCGTACGCGGCGGAAATATGCTCCGAATCGCGGAACATCGCCAAAACCAGCAGGGTGGAGACGCACAGCACGGCGTTGACCACCGGAATGTACAGCTGGCCGCGGGTACGAGCCGGATAGCGCACCTGCAGGTGGGGCATCCAGTTGAGTCGCGTCGCTTCGGAAACCATGGTGTAGGCGCCGGTGATCAACGCCTGCGAAGCGATCACGCCGGCGCACACGGACAGCAGCACCGCCACGTAACGTACGGACGGGGTCATCATTTCGAAGAACGGATTGAGGCCGTGCATGTGGTTGTACGCGGTGTCGTCCCAATGGTTGAGCATCCACGCGCCCTGGCCGAAATAGCAGAACACAAGGGCGATCTTGATGAACGGCCACGTGAAGTAGATGTTGCCGCGGCCGACGTGGCCCATGTCGGAATACAGCGCTTCGGCGCCGGTGGTGGACAGGAACACGGTGCCCATGACGGCGAGGCCTGCCGCATTGTGGTGGCTGAAGAGGAACTCCACGCCGTACACCGGATTCAGCGCTTCAAGCACGCTCCAATCGGAGCTCAGGTTCACCAAGCCGACGACGGCGAGGAACGAGAACCAGATCATGACCACCGTGCCGAACGTGCGGCCGATGCGTTCGGTACCGCGCGACTGCACTGCGAACAGGCAGACGATGATCACAATGGTGATCATCAGCGTCAGTTCTTTGTTTTCGCTCATGATCGGTTCCAGCAGCGGCAGTGTTTCCAAGCCTTCCACTGCCGAGCTGATCGAGACGGCCGGCGTAAGCACGGAATCGGCGAGGAACGCGGCGCCGCCCAGCATGGCGGGAATCGCAAGCCATGCCCCATATTTGCGGATCAGCGAATACAGTGCGAAGATGCCGCCTTCGCCGTTGTTGTCGATGCGCATGGCGATGAACACGTATTTGACGGTGGTGATCAGCGTGATCGACCAGAAGACCAGCGACAGGATGCCCAGCACCGCGGCGCGATCCGTATGCGCCAAACCGCCTTGGCCGTTGAGGAACGTCTGCATGGTGTACAGCGGCGAGGTACCGATGTCGCCGTATACCACGCCAAGCGCCACGATGGCCATGGCCGGCGTGATTTTGTCCGGGCCGGACTGGAGACGGCTCCACCAGCGGCCGATGCGGCCCTTGCTGGCGGCCTCGTCAAGTTTCGCGGCTTCCTGCTGCTGCGCCTCGTGCTCCTTGATGAGCGTCTGGCGCTCCTCCTTGGTCAGGACCTTGTGCGAGACCTTTGGCGCCTGCGTGTACGTCGCTGCGTGAAGCAGCGGCTGTTCTTCTTCGTTCGGCTCGTTAGCCATAACGCTTCCTCCAAGTGGCGGGCCTTCCAACCCGCTCCCCAAAATAAAACGCAAGGTGTGACACTAGGAGCTTGGCAAACCATTGTCAAATCTTCACACGTGATTCGGCACGTCACGCATGAAATTCATATATGCTTAATCGTTTGCATTTTGCTTATTTTCTGGCGATTACGCAACTGTTACGTTGAGGCCCATGCGACCGTCACGGAACCGCCACGGGATTACCGCGAAATCGCCATTCTTTTTAGATGCCGTACACTTCGCGCGTCGTTTCACGCGTGGCTTTGGCGATTTCAGCCAACGGTCTGTCAAGATAGTCGGCGAGCGCCTGCAGGGTGTACGGGATCATATACGGCGCGTTGGTGCGGCCGCGGTAGGGCATCGGACTTAGGTAGGGGGCATCGGTTTCGACCATGACGTGGCTCATGCCGACGAGTTTCGCCGATTCGCGGATTCCGTCGTTGCCTTTGTAGCTGGATGTGCCGGAAAGGCTGAGATACCAACCGTTTTTGCGGGCGATTTCGCCCATTTCGGCGTCGCCGGAGTAACTGTGGAACACGGTACGTTCGGGGGCGCCGTCGGCGAGCAACGTTTCGATGACTTCCTTGTGCGAGTCGCGGTCGTGGATTTGCATGGGCAGGTTGAGTTCCTTGGCGAGCGCGACGTGGGCGCGGAACGCTTCGCGTTGCAGTTCCTTGGCGGATTCGCCGGTACGGAACAGGTCCATGCCGGTTTCGCCGATGGCGACGACCTGGTTGGGGTAGGTGGTGGCGAGGCGGTGCACTTCGGCCATGGCTTCGTCGAAGGGGATGTCGTGCCAGGGCTTGTATTTGATGGGCAGGCCGTCGGGGCCGGGCGCGCCGCGGTGGCCGTGCAGCACGGCTTCGTTGGGGTGTATGGCGATTGCGGCGTGCACGGTTCCGGGATGCTCGCGGGCCATGTCGATGGCGGTCATGAGGTTGGGCAGCTCGCAACCGCAGTCGATTACGCCTTCGACGCCGACTTTCTGGGCTTGTTCCAGCAGTTCGTCGACGCTGTAGACGGGTACTTCGCCTTGGCCTTTTTCCATGGCTTCGTGACTCATGGCTTGGGAGAAGGGCACGACGGATGCGACGTGGGTGTGGCTGTCGATGACGTGCGCGTCTTCGGGCAGCGGCTGCGGGGCCGGGGCCCAATTGCGATTGCGGTGATGCTTGCTCATGTTTTCTAGATTAGTCCCGATTGGCCCTGCACTGCGGACGAACTCTCGTTCGAGGGTTCAAACGAGGGTCCGCCCGTTTCGCGGCATACACGTCACTTAATCGTGATGGTGGTGAACGACCATGCCGGTGCCGTGTAGTCGCCGTCTGTCAGATCAATCGCGGTCTGCCGCGGCCTGGTCGGTGATTCCTCACCGACCTGTCCCGCATACGGATTGTCTCCGGCTAGGACGGTGGCCGTGGCGGATGCCGCCGATGCTGTGGAAATATTCAACTCGGCAAGAATCTGACGTAGGTCGACGCTTATTGGCGCGTCCATGGCATTGACCACGCGCACGTAGGTCTCTCCGGCTTTGTCATTACGTGATACGGTGACGGTACGCCTTGGCTCGTCCTTGACCTCCGTGCCATCCGCAATCAGCGTTCCATCGATGTACAGCTTCATGGCTTGGCCGCGATCGGTGACGTCAACGTGCACCTGCCAAGTGGTGCCCGGTCGCACTTCGTTCATGGAGACTTCGGTGCCGGCAAGCGCGTAGGCGGTGCCGTCGCGGACCACGCGCACGCTGTGCCCGCGACCGAGCGAGACGATGTTGTGGTTCTTGCCGTCGATGTCGCCGCAGATGAGGTCCATGCCCCATTTGCCTTCGTAGTAGACAACGGTGGCGTCGATGCTGTAGGAATCCGCGTGCAGGGCGAGCGGGGTGTCGGTGGTCCTGCCGTCGTAGGCCACGTCGCCGAGGTTGACCGTTTCTCCGGATGCGGTGGTGATGGTGAGGTTGTTGAGGTCGGCTTTGGAGTTGCCTGCGATGCGCAGTCTCACGGTGTCGGGCAGGGTGCGGCGCAGCGTGGATGGGCCTTCGACGGCGACGGGCCAAGCGGTGTCGGCCGTGGTGGTGGCGTACATCTGCTGCACCCAGTAGCTGTAGGGATGGTAGGCGCGTTCGTTGTCGAAGTAGATGAGGTCCGGATTCCAGCTGTGGTGGCCGTTCTTGGCGAACAGCGGGGCGTAGGAGGCCATGGCCACCACGTCGCCGTTGAGTTCCATGCGTCCCATGAAGGCCGCTTCGGACAGACCGTTGATCAGTTGGGTGTTCCAGGAGCCGTATTCACCGAGGTAGACCTTCGGGCCCTTGCGGTCCGTGTGGTCGTAGTGGTCGAGGTTGTGGAACCACCAGCTGGACGATTGGTAGGAGTGTTCGTCAACGATCGGCAGGCCCGCTTCGCGCGCGTACTTCCAGCCTTCCTCGTAGTCCTGTCCACTGGGGGCGGGGCCGACGGTGCCGACGACGACGATGTCCGGATACACGGCTTTGACGGCATCGTAGATCTGCTGGAAGCGGTTCTTGAACACATCGTCGATGAGGTCCTCGTTGCCGATACCGAGATATTCGAGTCCGAACGGCTCCGGATGGCCCATGGCGGCGCGCTTGGCACCCCATTCGGTGTCGGTGCCGCCATTGCAGAATTCGATGAGATGGAGCACTTCGTCGATGTAGGCGGGCATGTCCTCCTGCGCCACGGGCACCGGCCCCTGGCTGGTGTTCTGGCAACTCACGCCGGCGGGCAGCACAGGCAGCGGCTTGGCGCCGATGGTTTCGCACAGACACAGATATTCGTAGTAGCCGATGCGGAACGACTGGTGATAGCCCCACAGGTTGAAGTTGTGCGGACGGTGTTCGACCGGTCCAATGGTGCGGTCCCAGTGGTACATGTTGTCCATACCGAGGCCGTGGGTGATGCAGCCGCCGGGGAATCGCATGAATCGCGGCTTGAGCTCGGCGAGCGCCTCCACCAGGTCCGGACGGAAGTGCTTGAGACCACGGTAGGTGGTGCGCGGTTCCAAGGTGACGAAATCGATGTCGATGACGCCTTCGCCATCGAATGCTAGACGCAGCGTGCCCTGCGTGGCCACACTCGCACCGGCTTTGCCGTCTTCTTTGCCGCTTTCCGGAACGGTCAGCGATACCCGGTATGCCGTCCATGCCGAGGCTGCGACGGTGATAGCGGTTTCGGCGATGGTGGTGCCGTCGTCGCCGCGCAGCGAAACTGTCACCGGCATGTCCTTGCCGGATCGCACGCGCATCCATGCGGTGAAATCGTAGGTTTCTCCGGCACGGAAGACCATGCCGTCCCAGCCGGTGTTGTCCAATGCGGCCGGAGCCTGTTCGACCTCCACCGTCGCGTAGTGCGGGTTTTCGACGGCTACCGGGTCGTTGCTGTGGATGCAGAACGCGGCGAACGAGCCGTCCGGCACGATTTTGCGCCAGAAGCTGTAGTTGCTCCATTCGGCGGAATCGGCGCGATTGTATTCGAAAGCGCCGTTCTGCACGAGGTCGGCGTTGAGGCCGCCGTCGCCGGAATAGCTGATGTCTTCGAAGAAGATGCCCCACAGGTCGGTGCTGATGGCGCGCACGCCCGCCTTGTCGAGCGTTGCGGTGAGTTTGTCTGTCATTGATATTCCTTTGTGGATGGTTGTTGTCGATTGTTGTTGGCTGTGTTTTGGCTGATGCGTTGGGGTATGTGCGGCTTGCCGCGATTCGTTGCGATTGGCGTCGGCCGGCGATTTCAGTCGAGCGCGAACCAGAGGCAGCCGTGTGCGGGGATGGTGCCGCGGATCACGCGGTCCTCGCCTTTGCCTTCGATGCGGACGTTCGACTGGATGCCGTCGGACGATTGCGGAGCGTCGGCCCACAGGTCGGTGAGCGTCCATGGCTTGTTGCGTTGGCTGATGCCGACGAAGCTCTGCAGTTGGATGTTGCCTTTAAGCTCGTACGGCTCGCCGCCGGTCCAGAAGATCGCTCCGTAATGGCCGTGCGCGTGGGCCGACGTGGTGCCGTCGGCCCAGTCCGCCGCGTTGGCGGCCCATACGATGAGCTCGCCGATGAAGGATTCATCCACGTTCCATTCGGCGAATAGCCGTTCCCGGACGATTTCGCGATTGTTGGTCGAGCCGGCGGTCACTTCGCGCAGCGCCGGGTTGGTGAGCAGTGCGACGGTGTCGGCGCTGCTGGTGGGCAGGTCGCCGCCGACCATCAGCGGGGATCGGCCCATGCTCCACAGGGTGAGCAGTGTTTTCTGCTCGTCGAGCGTCAGTTTCGATTGGCGGTCGTCGCCACGTTCGGCGCGCAATCCGATGTGGCCGAGCGGCAGCATGTCGGCGTCGGCCCAGTGGCCGGCGCGCTGCATCGGAGCCCATCGTGCGAGCCGGGGGAACTGCTGGTAGATGTCCTCCCAGCGGTCCCAGAGGTCGTCGGAGATGCGCCACATCTGCGCGACGTCGCGCAGGAAATCGACGTGCGTGCTGGCCACCCAGCCGCCCGGGGACAGCGATAGCGTGATCTGCCGGCCGTACGTGGTCTCCGCACGTTCTATGGCGTGGTGGTAGGCCTCAATCTCCTCCGGGAAGAACGGGGTCTGCATGTCGTCGACTTTGAGGAAGTCGAGTCCCCAAGAGGCGAACAGGTCGACTTGCGCGTCGTACCAGGCCTGTGCGCCGGCGTCGCCGCGTTTGAGACCGTAATTGTCATGGTTCCATACGCAGGTGTGTTCGGTGTCGGCCACGTCCCGTGCGCGCAGCGAGGTGCCTTTGACCGGCAGGTTCTCATGCACGGCCTGTCGTGGAATGCCACGCATCACGTGCACGCCGAGTTTCAGGCCGAGCCGGTGGACCGCTTCGGCGAGCGGGCCGAATCCCTTGCCGTCGGCCGCGCTGGGGAAGCGCTTCTCGTCGGGGATTTGGCGGCCGTATGCGTCGATGCACAGCGGCGTGCCGTCGGAGTAGCCGTGCGCGTGGGCGTTGGGATCGAACCAGCCGGCATCGATGACCAAGGTGTCCCAGCCGGCTGCCTTGAGATGTTCGGCCATGAAGCGTGCGTTGGCCAGGACCTCCTCTTCGGTGATGGTGGTGCCGTAGGAGTCCCAGCTGTTCCAGCCCATCGGCGGGCGCCAGGCTTTGACCGGAGTGGCCGAATCTGATGGTTGGCCGTCGGATGGGTTGACGGAAACGGTGGTCGGGATCGTCATTGAACCTCTCTTCGTTGGGGCTGCCGTGGCGCGTCTGAAACGAATGTCGGGCGCCATCGTGCGAACCATATAACCGTATATGTATCGTTACATATCCTAACGCAAATTCAGCAAGGCGCAATCAGCGCAATATATCGGTGAGTCTTTGTATTTCCAACGATTTTGCAGAATCACATAAATGTAATATCGTTACATATCAATCGCACGTTTTTTAAGGAGCGGCATATGACCAGCAGCACACCGACGCTACGCGACGTGGCCGCGGAAGCCGGAGTCTCCCCCATGACCGCGTCGAACGCGCTGCGCGGCAAGCCGGGAGTCAAGGCATCGACCCGCGCCAAAGTGATCGCCGCGGCGAACAAACTCGACTATCGCATCAATCTGACGGCCAGCATGCTCAAATCGGGCCGCAGCAACATCATCCACGTCATCGTCAACGAATTCGATTCGCCGTTCTATTCGAAGCTCACGCAAGCACTGAGCAACGAAATCGTGTCCCGCAGGCTCATTCCGTTCATCGAGCAGACGCAGTATTCGCCGGATGCCGCCGAGCATGCGCTGAGCAGCAACCCGTTCTCCGGGCAGCTGTTCGACGGCGAGATCCTGCACGCCACGGGCTTGGGCACGAATGTGCCGCTGGCCAAGCTCAACGGCGGCAGGCCCTTCGTGCTGTTGGACGCCTGCGAGGAGACGCCGACCGTCGATGCCGTGAACTTCCCCAACGAGGAGGCCGAACGTGCGGCGACGCAGCATCTGATCGACCGTGGATGCCGCAACATCGCGATCGTTGGACATCGGTTCGCGCCACGTGCCGACCTGGCGCACGCGCAGAACGCGTTCGCCCTGCGATTGCGCGGCGCGTACGGAGCGCTGTCCGACGCCGGACTGCCCTACGACGAGTCGACGGTGTTCGAAGCCGGGGACGTGGCCAACGGCATCACCGCCGGCCATGCGATCGCGGAACGTATCCTCGCCGCACGGAACGGACAGGACGGCACCGCGTTCGACGGTGTGTGCTGCGCCAACGATTTCGCGGCTTTCGGCGTGATACGAGGGCTTGCGGACCGCGGGCTGCGCGTGCCGCAGGACGTGAAGGTGATCGGCTTCGACGGCGTGACCTCCGGCTCGTATACGACGCCGTCGCTGAGCACCATCCAGGTCGATTTCGCGCAGCTGGCGAAATTCTCGGTCGACATGCTGTCGGAGCGCATCGAACACGGCAACGGCAACAACAGCGATGACGGCAAAACACTGCCACCCAGGCGGGCCATCATCGGCTACCAGCTGGTGGAACGGGAATCAACCGCCGTCTGAGCGGGACGCGTGGTGCAGTGCGCGGCGCAGCCATCAGCCGTAGCCGACCATCGCAGCCATCGCAGCCATCGAAAATAACACCACGACCGCAATCAATTATCACCATTCATCACAAAAACCATAGGAGCATCATGAGCATCGACACCCAGGCCTATCTGTTCGTGCATTTCATCGGCGAGGAGCGCAATCCCACCGACGAGCAGCTGTATTTCGCGCTGAGCCGCGACGGCGTGCATTGGAGGGATCTACGTCCGGCCGGCAGCCCCGCATTGACGTGGCTGGGCGGCGAGAAGGGCGTGCGTGACCCGCATATCGTGCGCGACCCGCGCGGCGGGTTCCACATCGTGGCCACCGATTTGAGCATCCACTACCGCGGCGGCTGGGGACCGAACGACGGCGCCACGACGAATGGATCGACCGGCCTGGTGATTTGGGACTCCCCTGATCTGGTCCATTGGAGCGAGCCGCGTCTTGTGGACGTGGCGTCGAAGATCCCGGGCGCGGGCATGGCCTGGGCGCCCGAGGCGAATTGGGATCCGGACCGCGGGCAGTGGATCGTGTTCTGGTCCACGAAGAGCAATGCCGAAGGCTCCACGGATCCGCTGGCCAACGAGCTGGGAGATCCGACGAACGTGTATTATGCGACGACCGTTGATTTCAGGACGTTCTCCGATCCGGTCAAGTGGATTGATCGCAAGAACGTGATCATCGATTCGACCATGCTGCGCGACGATGATGGGTGGTGGTACCGCGCGTCGAAGGATTCGGAGATCACCATCGAACGCACCCGCAACCCGTATGCCGTGACCTACGAGGTGCTGCGCACCGACGACCCGAACGAGTGGTCGTACGTGGGCACGCTCACCGACATCTTCGGCAACGGCCGGTATTCCATGCACTATCTGGAGGGGCCGGAATTGTTCCGTTACAACGATGCGGACGTGAAGGAGGTCAACGGCAGGCGCATGCCGTTCGGCCTCATGTGCGACCAGTACGCGGAATCCAAGGGCTATCTGTCGTTCCGTTCCGCCTCGCTCGCCTCGCACGATCCGGCCGATTGGCAGCGCGCCGACGACATCGATTTCGGCACGCTGAAGAAGCGTCACGGCGCGATCCTGCCGATCACGGCCGCCGAATACGACGCAATCGAAGCCGCTTTCGCCCTGTAAACGACGTGCGCGCGCACGGAACGCGCCGTACATACACGAGATAAAGCCGGCAATACCCCTCTGCAATGTGTCACGATTCGAAATTTCGGAGCTTTTTTCGAATCGTGACACATCACACGCCATATAAATACCCCCGAACTGCGTCTTCCGCGCCTTTTCCGCCGTAAATATCCAGTTCGAGGGTATCTATATTCCCATACTTGTCGCACGATTCGAAATTTTCCCCGAAAATCGGAATCGTGACACATTACGCTTACTGCTGTCACGGTATCGCACACACGGCCGCCACAGCATCCACCGCAACATCGCGCGATTCCCGTCGCCCCTCTTTCGCCCCGCTTTGACCCATCATACGAATTCCGCCGTTTCAACAACGTAAAACGGCGGAATTCCAACGAAATTTCTTTTGCCTGCCATTTGCTTTTCTTTTGATTCCAGAATCAAAAGAACGCATGCTTATTCGAAGCGCAGGTAGTTGATGAACTTGATCGGCACGTCCTTGTCTTTGGTGATGTTGCTGAAGCCGAGGATGACGTCCTTGTCGGGCAGGCCCTTCATCGAAGTCCAGGTGGCCGACTTCGACAGATCGAAGCCGACGGCCTTGTTGACGTCCGACACCGGCTTCCCCTTGGCGTCGACCAAGGAATCCTTGATGCGCTCGAGTGCGGCGGCGTCCATGACCTCAGATGGTTTGGTGATCTCGTCGCGCCGGTTGACCGCGGCGAAGGTCTTGGCGTCGGCCGCGATCACGTTGACCTGCCCCGCGGACACCATGGCGAGCAGCTTGGTGGAGCCGTCCTGCCCGCTTCCGCTCGCCGTGCCTGTCAGGGAGACGGACGTGTCCATGCTGACCAGACGGCTATCTTTGATGCCTTCCGACTTGGCGAAGTCGGCGCCGAGCGAATCAAGCTGGTCCGAATAGTCGCTCATATTGATGCCTTCGAAGGCCAGGACCGGATCCGGCGCCTTGGTCAAGTACGAGACGCCGAACACCGTGGCGATGCCGACGACGAGGACCACGACAATGGTGTAGGTCAGGAAATTCTCCTTGAAATACGACCATTTCTTGCCCATCGGCAACTCGCGGAACGTCTTGAACTTCGACTGCTTCGTATACACATTGGTTTCGGCCAGTTCGGCGACCGCCGCCTTCTGCTCGTCGGAAAGTGCGAAATCTTCGCTACGCTGCTTGTTGTCGGTCATAGGTTTCCGCCTCCGTCGATCTTCACGCCCGTCCATGCACGTCCGTCCGCGCACACCCATCCGTACGCGACCTGCGCATCGCTATCCGCGCAGGAACACCGTCATTTCAGTCTCGCCACGGTTGGCCCATGCGAAGTACGGAATCAGCGTGGCCTTCGTCGCCTTGCGCTCGACGGGACGCCAATCATGATACAACGCGGAGGTCGGAGCGCCGCTCTCCATTTCGCGCCAAGCGGGAATCGTCAGCGTGGTCATCGGCATATCGACGGCGTCCACTTCGCCGAGCCCCTTCTCGTCCTGTCCGGCGGCACCGGCATGGAAGACGATATGGTCGACGCTCACACAGGACGGGTCGGCCGCGATACGCGCGGTGTCGGCGTGCAGCAAATGCAGGTTTTCACCGTTGTCGACGCCTTCGGCGCAATAGGCTAACGGTCCGCGCACGAACGCCACCTTGCCGGCGTCCTCGCGCACGAGCGGATTCGCGGCGACCATGTGGACGGGCATCGGGAAATCGAAATCGATGACGTCGCCGTCATGCCATGCGCCGGTCAGATACAGGTAGCCGTCTCTGACGGTGCGGGCGATGTCGAAACGGCCGCGCACGGCGATCGCATCGGAGGCGGTTTCGCCGCCGGCCCAAGCAGGCAGGCGGAGGGCGATTGTGAAGGTCGCGTCCTCGGATTTCCCGGATTCCTTGGATTTCTTGGATTCGGCAGTTTCGGCGGATTCGCCGGAAACATGGACCGCACCGAAATTCACCGTGACGGACCCCTTGCCGGACCACGGCATATCGCAATCGACGTCGAGATTCACGTCTGCGCCGGAAAGCCTGGCATGAACCGCGCCTCCCATGTACAGATGCACGTACAGCGTGGCCGCGTCGTCGCCGATCGTGTAGGCGTACTGCTGCACGTCCTCCACGATACGCGCGATGTTCGGCGGGCAGCAGGCGCAGCCAAACCACTTCTGGCGCACCGGCTTGACGTGCGCCTTGCGTTCGTCGCGATGGCAGGCTTCGGGCACCACTTCAAGCGGATTCACGTAGAAGAAGCTTTTGCCGTCGAGCGCCATGCCGGCGAGCGTGGTGTTATACAGCGCCGATTCCATGACGTCCGCGTATTCGGATTTCGGCTGGATCTCGAGCATGCGGCGCGCGAAGAAGGCGAGCGCGATGGCCGCGCAGCTTTCCGAGTAGGCGGTGTCGTTCGGCAAATCGTAGTCAAAGGAGAAGGACTCTCCCATGTGGGTTGCGCCGATGCCGCCGGTGATGTAGAGCTTTCGGTCGACGATGTTGCGCCACAGTCGTTCGCAGGATGCCAGCAGGTCGGGGTCGCCGGTCAGTCGTGCCACGTCGGCGGCTCCGGCGTAGAAGTAGGCGGCGCGGACGGCGTGGCCGAGCGCCTCCTTCTGTTCCATGATTGGTTTGTCGGCCTGGTAGTAGGCGTAGTTCTGTTCGCGCGGCTCGTAGTTGCGGCCGTCCTCCTGAGCACGGCGGCGGTCTTCAAGCTCGAAGTAGAGCGGTTGCTGGCCGCGTTGGCGCACGAAGTATTCGGCGAGGTCGGCGTAGCGTTGTTCGCCGGTGGTTTCGGCCAGTTTGACGAGTGCCATTTCGGCGATTTCGTGGCCGGGATAGCCATGCAGCTTGCCGGTGGCGGTGCCGAATCGGGAATCGATGTAATCGGCGAAACGGCAGGCCGCGTCGAGCAGCTTGCGTTTGCCGGTGGCCTGGTAGTAGGCGATCGCGCCTTCGGTCAGGTGGCCGAAGCAGTACAGTTCATGATGGTCCTTCAGGTTGGTGAAGTGCCGGTCCATGCCGTTGAGGATGTAGTAGGTGTCGAGGTAGCCGTTGTCGAGCTGCGCCGCGCAGACGATGTCGATGGCGGCGTCGGCGGTCGCCTCGAGTTCGGCGTCCGGATGGTGGGTCAGCGAGTAGCCGACCGCTTCGATCCATTTGGAGAAGTCGGTGTCCTGGAACACGAAGCCGTAGAACTTGTCGGGGTCGGGGTGCTTGGGATCATCCGGAAGCGCCTCAAAACCGCGGAACGTGTATTTCGGCGGCACGAAGGCCTTGCCTTCCTTGCGGTGTTCGGCGTTCTGCGCGGCGGCGGCCTTGAAGTTGTGCATGCAGTAGCTGGGAGCGGCGCCGGGAACGTTGTCGTTCAGTGCGTCCCACTGGTAGGGAATCACCTGGGTGCGCACAAGTTCCTGGCGTGACGCCCAGAATTGGTCGGTGACGGTGGCGTCTTTCAGCGCGATGGGATGGCTGGTGTGGTTGGGGATGGTGGTCATGGGTGCAACGCTCCTTGGTGCATCATGGTGTTGTTAACGCTCACAATCCATTATTTCACGCATTTCTGCGGCACGCGTTCCGCGTGGCGTCCACCAGAGGCATGTCAGCATGTTCGGCGGAAATTCCATCGCGACCGCCAGCCCAAGATGGCCGCGCATTGGCTGCGCGACCGTTGGGCCGGCATTCCGGACTACGGCTATAAGGGGCTATAAAGAACTACAAGGAACTAAAAAAGCCTGGGCCGGCGTCCACCGGCTCAGGCTTTGGCATTCAGGCCTACGATTGCCCAGCTACTGCCATCAGACCTTGATCATCGCGTACTGCGATTCGTAGAGCCGGTAGTACGCTCCATGACGGGCGAGCAGCTCGGCATGGTTGCCCTGCTCCACGATCTGCCCATGGTCGATGTAGCAGATCTCGTCCGCGTTCTCGATGGTGGACAGACGGTGCGCGATGATGAAGCTCGTGCGTCCCTTGAGCAGATGGTTCAGGCCGGCCTGCAGCGCTTCCTCGGTACGCGTGTCGATGTTCGACGTGGCTTCGTCGAGGATCAGGATGCGCGGATCGGCGAGCAGCACGCGCGCGAACGCGATGAGCTGGCGCTGGCCCGCGGACAGGGTCGATCCGCGCTCCTCCACCACGGTGTCGTAGCCGTCGGGCAGGTCCATGATGAACTCGTGCGCATGCACGGCCTTGGCCGCGGCTTCGATCTCTTCGTCAGTGGCGTCCAGCTTGCCGTAGCGGATGTTCTCACGCACGTTGCCGGAGAAGATGAACGTGTCCTGCAGCATGACGCCCATCTGCCGACGCAGGCTTTCCAATGTCACGGAACGCACGTCGTGCCCGTCGATCGTCACCGAGCCTTCGGCGACGTCGTAGAAACGCGACAGCAGGTTGATGATCGTGGTTTTGCCGGCGCCCGTAGGGCCGACCAACGCGATCGTCTTGCCCGGCTCGACGTGCAGGTCGACCAGGTTGAGGATGTTGCGACCGTCCGGCTCGTAGCGGAAGACGACGTTGTTGAAGTCAACCCGTCCTTTAATCGGCGGCAATTCGACGGCATCGGGCGCATTGCGGATCTCCGGCTGCACGTCAAGCGTCTCGAAGATGCGTTCAAGGTATGCGGAGCAGGTGATCAGCTGGTTGTAGAAGTTGCCGATGCTGATCACCGGGTTCCAGAAGTTGTTCGCGTAGCCGACGAACGCGATGAGCACGCCCGTGCTCACCCCCACTCCGCCGAAGCCGGTGACGCCGACGAAGTAGATGAACGCGATGGTCATGACGGAAATCGTCTGGATGCCCGGCCACATGAGGAACTGGATGTGCACGGCCTTCATCCACGAGGTGCGCACATCGTTCTGCTGCTCCTGGAATGTCTTGAACTGCGCGGCCTCCTGGGCGAAGGTCTGCGTGGTCTTCACGCCGGCGATCGACTCGTGGATGTACGCGTTGAGGTTGCTCTGCTTGTTGGACAGCACCTGATAGGCGCGGCGTTGGAAATGCTGCAGCACCAGTACCCATGCGATGAGGAACGGGAACAGCGCGAGGCTGAACAGCGCAAGCCGCCAGTCGATGACGAACATCACCACCAACGTGATGACGAACGTGAACACATCGGAGATCACGCTGATCAGGCCGGAGCTCAGCGTATCCGACAGCGTGTTCACATAATTGACCACGCGGATCAGGATCTTGCCGTGCGGACGCGAATCGAAGTAGCTGAACGGCAGCGTCTGAATATGCGTGAAGATGTCGCGGCGCATATCCTTGAGCATGAGCTGGCCGACGCGCGTGATCTCCACGGTACGGTAGCGCAGTCCCAGCTCGAAGATCACGATCAGCACCGCGAGCAGGGCGGTCAGTTCGCCCAGCAATGTGAGGTTCTTCGCCGGAATCGCACTGTCGATCATGACCTTCGTCAGATACGGCACCACGACCGAAATGCAGCTCATCATCACCACGACCGCGAGGATGCGGACCACGCGGGCCATGTACGGCTTGAGATAGACGCCGATGCGGAGGATGTCATGCAGGTTGATCTGCTCCTCGAGCTCCTCATCCTCGCGGAACGTATTGCGTTGTGCCATGATGGTCCTCCTTCCTACTCGTCGAAACCCTGCGCGCGGCCGGCCTCAAGGCCCAGCTGCTTGTGGTAGATCTCCCAATACCGTCCATGCGCGGCCACCAGGTCGTCATGGGTGCCTCGTTCGACCACGCGGCCGTGCTCGAGCACGAGAATCAGGTCGGAATCCTTGATCGACGAGATGCGATGCGCAATCGTCACAATCGTCTTCTTTTCATCCAATTCGCGCAGATGCTGCTGAATCTCCGCCTCCGTCTCCATGTCGACGGCGCTGGTCGTATCGTCCATGATGAGGATCGACGGATTGTCGGCGAGCGCGCGGGCCAGGCTCAGTCGCTGCTTCTGCCCGCCCGACAGGCCGACGCCGCGTTCACCCACGACGGTATCGTAGCCTTCCGGCATGCTGCGGATGAAACCGTCCGCGCCGGCGATGGTGGCCATGCGTCGGATGTACTTCTCGTCGTATTCGCGTTGTTCGCCGGCACCGAAGCCGATGTTGCCGCCGATGGTGTCGGAGAACAGGAACGTATCCTGCGCGACGATGCACACCTGCGAGCGCAGGGTGGCGAGCGGCCAGTCACGTGCGTCGATGCCGTCGATAAGCACGCGGCCCGCGGTCGGGTCGTAGAATCGCGAGATCAGGTTGACGAGCGTGGATTTGCCGGCGCCCGTCTCGCCGAGGATGCCGAGCTTCGAGCCTGCGGGGATATGGAAGTCGATGTCTTTGAGGATCGGGGTTTCCGGATCGTCGGGGAAGGCGAAGCTGACGTGCTGGAATTCGACGTCGCCTGCGATGCGCGCGGGGCAGTTCGCGGATGCTTCAGTGGCGCCGTTAGTGTCGTGGCCGCCGTTGTTCCCGCCGTTGACCTGGCTGACGATGGCGACCGCCTGCTTGACGCTTTCCTCAGCGCCCGGTTTCTCCTGGATGCGCGACTGCGAGGTGAGCAGCTTGCGGATCTTGATGCAGGACGCGTTGAAGCGCTGCCAGTCGTTGATCAGCCAGCCGGATTGGCGCACGGGTCCGTCGATCATCCACAGATAGGAGTTGAACGCCACGAGGTTACCAAGGGTCATATGGCCCGTGATGACCAGGAAACCGCCGAGTCCCAGGGTGATGAGCTGCAGGGAGAAGCCGAGACCATCGAGCCACGGCATGTATTTGCGGCTGTTGTAGGCCTGGTCCATGTTGCGCTGCATGTAGTCGTCGTTGCGTTCATCGAACTTCTCGGTCTCGTACGGCTCACGGACGAACGCCTTGACCACGCGGTTGCCTTCGATGTTCTCCTCGACCATCGAGTTCATTTCCGCCAGAGAATTACGGATGGCGAAGAATAGCGGACGCGCGTGCTTCGACAATCCCCTTGTCAGGATGAACAGCGGTGGCGTGACGCAGGCGAGCGCCAGAGCGAGCCGCCAGTCAATCGAGAACATCATGGCGAGCGCGCCGATGAACATGACCACGCAGTCGAGCACCTGGTAGCTGACCCAGCTCAGCGCATGGCGGATGGCGTCCGTGTCGGAGGTCATGCGGCTCATGATGTCGCCGGTGCGGGTGTGGTTGAAGTAGGTGAAGTCGAGCTCGTGCAGCTTTTCGTATTCGTCGCTCACCAGACGGAACACGGAATTCTGTCCGAAGCGTTCCATCCACATCTGGTAGCCGTAGCGCGAGGCCACGCGCACGACGGTGAAAACGATCATCATGACGCACAGTCGGGTCAATTCGTTCACATGGCCTTGGGTGATGACACGGTCCACGATCAGTCCGGACAGCAGCGGGATGATGAGGGCCATGGTGTTGTTCACACAGAACAGCACGACCGCGCCGGCCACGCGCGGCAGATCGGGTTTGCAGTACGGCAGAATCCATTTGAGGTTGCCCGCCTGCTGGTTACGTTTCGGATCGACGTACATACGTAGCGTTCCTTCGGATTGTTTGCTTGGGTTTTGATTGGGTTGTTGTTGGGTTGTGTTGCTGCGGCCATTCGTGGCCGCCACGATTCACGTCCGTCGTGTGTCGAGCGTCCCGTCACCGGCATGCCGCCGCCGGCCGAAACCCCTGTTCGGATTCGCAAACTCGACTTATTCTAAACGAACCGTACGCCGATGCAACAGGTGCACATTCGGCGTGTCGCAAACATAGTAAAATCAACATATATACCGTTACATATCATCGCTTCGCGCAGGTATCGGAATGCACGTTGGAAGCCGGATCGCCGGAATCGAGACACCGCACGATAATGGAATCGGACCGCTGATGCGGGATGGAAACAGGTGTCAAGGAAAGGACGGCAAGGATGACGGACCTGGAAAACATCCGCACGAAGTTCGCCAAAGAATACGGGCTTACGGAGGGCATGCTGAAGAACGCGGAGCGGTGGACGGAAACCACCGGCGATCTCGAGGGGGTGCCGGAGGAGCTGTTGCCAGGCATGTTGGGCATGCGATTCGGATCAATCGCTTCCGATACGCCTCGTTCCGAATTGTGGCACACGCCGGAAGGCATCGACGAGATCAACGACCTTGCATATCTGCCGGACGGCGGCTACGACAAGGCGGCCGGCGAATGCAGGGGGCATCTGCTCGACCTGTATCTGCCGCATGACGCGGTGCTGCGTGGCGGGCGCACGCTGCCGGTGTACATCGACATCCACGGCGGCGGTTTCACTTACGGATACAAGGAATTGAACCGTAATTTCAACGTGCATCTAGCGGAGAAGGGGTTCGCGGTGTTCTCGCTGAGCTACCGGCCGGCGCCGCAGACCAATCTGCGTGGCCAGCTTGCGGACGTGCAGGCCGCGTTGCGTTGGATCAAGGCGCATCTGGCCGATTATCCGGTCGATCCGCACGCGGTGTTTTTGACCGGCGATTCCGCGGGCGGCGCGTTGACGTTGCTGACGCTGGCGATCGAGAACAACGCGGAGGCCGCGGCCGCGTTCGGTGTCGACGAACCGTCCGACATTGGTTTCGCGGGTGCGGCGCCGATGTGCGGCGCGTACAGTTCGGCGTCGCTGGAGACCATGGGACGCAGGCTGACGGTCGGGTATGATCCGAACCGGCGCATCGGATTGGAGCAGATGCTGGGCGTCGGGTTCTTCGACGGGCTCGAGGCCGCGGATCCGAAGTTCCTCACCGCGGAAGGACTGGCATTCAACGTAAATCTGCCACCGCTGTTCATCGCCACCTGCGGCGACGATTTCCTTGAGGCGGACAATCTGGCATTGGCTGCCGCTTTGGCCCGGCAGGGCGCTGATTTCGAACTGTTCGATCCGCATCCGCGCAGACATGAGACGCTGGGCCACGTGTACATGATCGGCATGCCATGGCTTGAGGAGAGCCAGGAGTGCCTCGATCGCCTGCGCGCATTCTCGTACGATCGCTGCTAAGCGACACCGTCAAACAACGCTGCCAAACAACGCGAATGGGGTGGATGCGTCACCAGAGCATCC
>NZ_JBNMKH010000027.1:0-25890 GCF_050874245.1 Bifidobacterium sp.
ACGTCAAGCGGATGCAGACCGATCGTCGGCTCGTCGAACACGAACACCGCATCATGCTGCTTCCGTCCCATCTCACTGGCCAATTTCAGACGTTGGGCCTCCCCGCCGGAAAGCGCCGGCGTCGGCTCTCCCAATGCAAGATAGCCCAAACCCAGTTCATGCAACGTGGCAAGCTTCGTCCGGATCGATTTGATGCCGCTCAACACGTCCATGGCGTCGTCGACGGTCATCGCCATCAGCTGAGGCATCGAATACGCCGTTCCATTCGCACAGGGGAGCGTCAGCCCGGCGACCATATCGGAATACCGCGAGCCATGGCATGCCGGACATTCGATATCGACATCGGGCAGGAACTGCACGTCAAGGGAGATCGAGCCTGTGCCGTCACATGTCGCGCAACGCAGCTTGCCGGTGTTGTAGGAGAACGCCCCCGCCTTCATGCCAGCTGCCCGTGCGGCATCGGTTTTAGCGAACGCACGCCGAAGATCGTCATGAATGCCGCAATAGGTGGCGACGGTGGAACGCACGTTCGCGCCAATGGGCGTGGCGTCAATCAGATTCGCCTTCGCCACACCATCCGCTTCAAGGACACGTACCTGCGACGGACATGCCGAACCATCGATCCTCGAACGCAAGGCAGGCATCAGCATCTCCAGCACCATCGTGGTCTTGCCGGAGCCGGAAACTCCCGTCACGACGGTCATCCGTCCGCGGGGAATGTCGATCGACAACGGTCCTACGGTATGCAGCCGGCCGGTCTCCATATGGATACGTCCCGCGGAGAACATCCCACTGTCGGCGGTAATCCTACGCATGCGGTTATGGACGTTGCCTCCATCAGTAAGAAATGGCGCTATGCGAGATCCGGTCGTGTCGATCACCTGCCGCACCGTTCCCTGCGCGATCACGTGACCGCCTTTCGCACCGGCGGCCGGTCCCATTTCGATCAGATGGTCGGTTTCGGCCAGCACGCGGGTGTCATGGTCGACCGCCACCACCGAATTGCCGTCATCCACCAGATCGCGCATCACGCCAAGCAGCCCGTCGACATTTGCGGGATGCAGACCGATCGAAGGTTCGTCCAACACGTACAGCACGCCAGTGGTGCGATTACGCACGGCGCGGGCAAGCTGCACGCGTTGGCGCTCGCCGGTGGACAGGGTAGCTCCGGCGCGGTCCAGCGACAGATACCCGAGCCCAAGCTCCAGCAGCCGTCGGGACGTGTCGAGGAACGAGTCGCAGATGTTGCCGGCCATGGATCGCATATGCGGTTCCAATGATTCCGGCACGGACCGCACCCAGGAGACGAGCGAGCTCAAGGGCATCGCGGTCGCCTGGGCCAGATCGATGCCTTTGACGTGCGGCTGCCGGGCGCGTTCGGAGAGCCTGGTTCCGCCGCAATCGCCGCATGGACGTTCCTTGAGGAACCTCGCCACGCGTTTCAGTCCCTTCTCGTCCTTGGCCTTGGCGAGCGCGTTCTCCACGGTGTATACGGCGTTGTAGTACGTGAAATCGAGTTCGGCGAAATCATCACCCTTCTTCGGTTTGTACAGGATGTGCTTCTTGACGGCGGGACCGTTGAAGACGATGTCGCGTTCTTTGTCGGTGAGCTGGTTGAACGGCACATTGGTGCGCACTCCCATGGCTCCGCACACCTGTTTCATCAAATCCCACATCAGTGATCCCCAAGGCAGCACGGCCCCATCATCTATGCTTTTCGATTCGTCGGGAACCAGCGATGCGCGATCGACGTCGCGCACGATGCCGGTACCTGAGCAGGTCGGGCATGCGCCGGCGGAATTGAAAGCAAGGTCCTCCGCGGACGGCGGGTGCATCAGTTCGCCGCAATTCGTGCAATGTATCGGCAGTTCGGCGGCGACATTCATCGTCGGTCTGTTGCGGAACCCGCAATGGTCGCACACGTGTTCGCCGACGCGGGAGAACAGCAGACGCAGGCTGTTGAGCAGTTCGCTCATCGTGCCGAACGTGGATCGGACGCCGGGTACCGATGGACGTTGATGCAGCGCCAATGCCGCCGGAACATGCCTCACCTCGTCGACGGTCGCGCGGCTTGCCTGCGTCATGCGTCTTCTCGTATAGGTCGACAGCGCCTCAAGATAGCGTCGCGACCCTTCCGCGTACAGCACGCCGAGTGCGAGGGAGCTTTTCCCTGAGCCGGAGACACCGGCCACGCCGACCAGACGATTCAGCGGTATGTCGATGTCGATGTCCTTGAGATTGTGCGCGCGGGCTCCGCGCACTTCGATGCATGACGGCGAGGGCCGATGTTCTTGCGTTTCAGATAAAAAGACGGGTGAGGGTGATTCCATGCCTGCAATTCTATGCTTGGCATATGGCTATTTCATATACTGACGAGAAGAAGTTCACCGAAGAACAAACCCAGAGCCTGTTCCTTTCGGTCGGTTGGGTATCCGGCCAATATCCCGAGCGTTTGCATAAGGCGTTGATGGGGTCGTCCACTGTGTTCAGCGCGTGGGACGGCGATCGTCTGGTAGGTCTGGTGCGCGTGCTCGACGACACGGAGATGGTGGCGTACATGCATTACGTGCTGGTCGACCCCGAATACCAAGGGCATGGTATTGCCGGCCACCTTGTCGGTATGGTCAAACAGCGATACCGCGATTACCTGTATATCGAGGTCATGCCCGAGGAAAGCAAGAACGCGTCATTCTACCAGAAGCATGGATTCCATATCATGGAGGACGGCGTCGCCATGCAGATATGCAATCCGGGGGAGCGCCGCTGACGAGGCAAGTGCTGGCCTCCGATGCGATTTCATAGGACAAGTGATGGAATCGATTGTCCGGATGGATTCCATCACTTGTCCCAATTGTTCCGGTGCTGAGCCGTCATATTCCGAATGAACGACGGATGAATCCGTATACGGTGTCCCAGTAGCGTTTCGGATCCGCGACGGAGCTTTCCATATGTCCGGCGTCTGGAATCAGTAGCCGTTCGCGGTCGATGCTGGCGCAGGCGTTGTAGTTCATGTCCAGGAAACGTGGGCTGACCATGAGGTCCTTTCCTCCGTGGATGAACAGCATTGGGATGACCGCATGCCGCAATGACGGTATGCAGGACGCTTCGGTGAAATCGTAGCCGGCACGGCGCTTGCAGATCAGACCCGCCGCGTCCACACATGCTGCGGCGAGAAGCTTCGGCATGTGGAACATGCCTCGCGCGCTGTCGATGAATTCCATGCGGGCGGAAGTGTATCCGCTTTCGGCGATCGCCGCGACGACATTGCGTGGCAGTCTCGGATCGCCGGCCGTCATCATCACAGTCGTGGCGCCCATGGATCCTCCGGACAGCAGGATGCGTGCCTGGCTGTCGCTTTCCACGATCAGGCGTATCCAGTCGAGCAGATCGTTGTGTTCCAGCCATCCCATGCCTACATATCGTCCCTCGCTCAAATCCTGTGCCCGCTGGGAGGGAACGAGGACGGTGAATCCCAAGCGGGCGTACCGATGCGCCCATTTGGCCTGTTCATCGGGAGCTCCGGTATAGCCATGCACGCAGATGGCGTATAGGTGCGGCGTCGGGTCTATACGATCCGGATCGAACAGCCAGCCATGCAGTCTGAGCCCATCATGGCTGGTGATGGATACCGGCTGCTGCGTCGCAGAGAACCATTGCCCGGCCTCTCTGGCCTCGCCTTGATCCATCTTCTCCTTTCGATCCGGCGCGATCAATGCCTGATGAAAGATGGAATGCTTCCATTGCGTGTCGATGGCGAAGCGGAACAGTACATCCGCCGTCGCGGTGAACATTCCCGTCGCGGCGACGGCCGTGATGCCTGCCGCAAGCTGGACATTGCGGATAACTTTGGAACGGTCATGCATCGTCGCCATTTTCTCGATTCCTTACCACTGGTTGGTGTTGCCTGAATATGATTGTACGTGCCTCAACGCATGTCCGCCGTCGTGCACGCTCCATGGTTCCAAGCATCGTGGAATGTCGTGGCGTGCGTTATACTGGATAACTGTTGTCTTGGCGAGGGAGGCTTATGTCTCCGTTATCGACTTGGCGTGTGGTGGAGACTTCTGGGTTTCCGTGCGGCCCGTCGATGCGCCGAAACATGGAAACGATTTACAAGGAGATATCGATTATGGCTACCACCATCACTCTTGAAGGCGCTGCCCGCACTGAGTTCGGCAAGGGCGCTGCCCGCCGTCTGCGCGTCGCCAACCTCATCCCGGCCACCGTGTACGCCGGCGGCGAGGATCCGGTCTTCGTGCAGCTGCCGATGAAGGAGACCACCCTGTCCCTGCGCCACACCAATGCCCTGTTCACCATCAAGTATGGTGACGAGACCAAGATGGCCGTCGTCAAGGACGTTCAGCGCAACCCGGTGAAGCGTATCGTCGAGCATGTCGATTTCTACGAGGTCAAGGCCGGCGAGAAGATCGACGTCGAGGTGCCGGTGTTCGTCGAAGGTACCCCGAAGGGTGCCGCTGTCGCATTCGTCGACATTCAGGAGCTCAAGGTTCGCGCCGATGTGGCCAACCTGCCGGAGAAGATTGTGGTCAACGTCGATGGTCTGACCGATGGTTCCAAGGTCTTCGCCAAGGACGTCGTTCTGCCGGAAGGCGTTGTGCTTGACATTGAGGATCCGGAAGAGTCCGTCGTCACCGTCGAGATTCCGGAAGACACCGTTCCGGAGACCCCGGCTGCCGATGATGCTGCCGCCGCTGACGCTGCCGCCGCTCCGGCTGCCGACGCTCAGTGAGTCCGGTTTTCCCGATTCAGGTCTGATTCCGACGCGTGAGGCGTCGGTACCGCAAGGTCCATGCGTGTTCGTGAAATACGCATGGACCTTTGCGTTTCCCTGTGACTCCTCGTTATCTCATATCGCGAACGCCGGTTATCGAAAGCGTTTATGGTGTGAGAAAGTACATACCAGAACCCGGCGCCACAAGCGCCGGAAACCAATAACCGCTGGCCGCCTTCGGGCGGCTGATGCAACTAGAAGAAGTAAAGAATGACTGAACAGAATCATCACGATCCGGCGGAGCTTGACAAGCTCGCCGAGAAGTTCACCGTGCTCCCGAACGACAACCCGGCATCCGACGCCAAGCGTGCCGAACTTATCGACAAGCCGGCCTTCGGTCAGGTCTTCTCCGACAACATGGCCCACATGACTTGGACCAAGGGCGAAGGCTGGTCTGACCGTCGCATCGAGCCGTACGCGCCGTTGAAGATGGACCCGGGCGCATCTGTTCTGCATTACGCCCAGGAATGCTTCGAAGGTCTGAAGGCCTACCGTCACGCCGACGGCTCCACTTGGCTGTTTCGTCCGGATGCGAACGCCGAGCGTTTCCAGAACTCCGCCAAGCGACTGTACCTGCCGGAACTGCCAATCGATGACTTCATCGGCTCTGTCGCGGCCTTGGTCAAGCGTGATGTGAACTGGGTCCCGTCCCGCCGTGAATACACCCTGTACATGCGTCCGTTCATGTTCGCCTCCGAACCGTTCCTGGGCGTGCGCGCGCCGCAGGAAGTGGACTACTGCGTGATTGCCTCTCCGTCCGGCCCATACTTCCCGGGCGGCGTGAAGCCGGTCAACATCTGGGTCGAGGACAAGTGGTTCCGTACCGGCCCCGGCGGCACCGGCTTCGCCAAGTGCGGCGGCAACTATGCGGCCTCCCTGCTTGGTGAGTACACCGGCATCGACCACGGCTGCCAGCAGGTCTGCTTCGTCGACGCCGCCACCAAGACCTATCTGGAGGAGCTTGGCGGCATGAACATGATGGTCGTGCACAAGGACGGCCACGTGGAGACCCCGTCCCTGACCGGCAACATTCTGCCGGGTGTGACTCGTCGCTCCCTGATTCAGCTCATCCAGGACAACGGCCACGATGTGGTCGAGACCATGATCGCCCTGGATCAGCTGCTCGAGGACATCAAGTCCGGTGAGGTCACCGAGGTGTTCGCCTGCGGCACTGCCGCCATCATCACCCCGATTGGCCGCTTCAAGTCCGAGAAGTTCGATGTGACCGTTGCCGACGGCGGCTCCGGCGAGTTCACCATGGCACTGCGCAACCAGTTGCTCGGCATCCAGCTTGGCGAGATCGAAGATCCGCACAACTGGATGTGGAAGGTCTGCTGATTCTCCAATCGACTGTCCGCGATGACGGATGGTGACATATACCGCTGAAGGGCGGGATATGCGTTATGCAACATGCTCCGGTCTTTTGCCGGGTTCTTATGGTGCATGGCTCATATCCCGCCCTTTTGGCTTTCTTGTTGCGGGTATCGTTCCCCATTGTGCTATTTTTGACTGTTGTTCGGAAAAGAAGCATGCGGGGGAAAAGGGGAGCAGAACATGGAAATCGCGTTGGAAAGCAACGGCTTTTTCATGGGCATCGAATATCTGGCAACATTCTGTTGCGGCATGGTCGGCGGGCTCGCCGCCGTACGTAAAGGCTACGATGTCTTCGCGATCCTCGTCACCACCTGGCTCACCGCATTGGGCGGCGGCATCATCCGTGACGTGCTGCTCGGCGCGCTCCCTCCCGCCGGCGTCTCCGACAAAGGACTGGTCGTCACAGCCTTGCTTGCCGCTGTAGCTGTGGCGGTCATCCATCCTGAAATCAACAGGCTCAAATGGTCCATGCTGTCTCTGGACGCGTTGGCTCTGGGGCTTTATGCGGTCAATGGCACGTCCAAGGCCATGATGTACCACATGTCCGGCACCACGGCGGTGTTTCTTGGCATGTTCACCGCATTGGGCGGCGGCCTCATCCGTGACATGCTTATCAACGAGGTGCCCATGGTAATTCGGGACAGGCACTGGTATGCGGTACCTTCGGCCGTCGGTTGCGTACTGACGGTGCTGGTATGCAAGGGAGTGAACTTGGGAGTGGTCAGTTTCGCCGCCGAAGTGGTGCTGGATGTGCTGATTGTGGCACTGATGGTGGGCATGCGGCTGATATCCGTGATTTTCGACATTCAATTGCCGGGCGCATTGGTCAGGCACAATACCTATCTGCCAAGTGAAGCCAAATATCTCAAACGTCCGGTCATCCATCCCGATAAGGACGATGACGATGCCGACCGCGATGGTCGTCAGTAACGGCGCATGAAAAGGAAGAAGCCCCGCAGGAAAACCTGCGGGGCTTCTTCCATGCTGTGAGTTGTGAAAACTCAGAGAGCGTTGATGGCCACGGCGAGACCGGACTTGCGGTTGGCAGCCTGGTTCTTGTGGATCACGCCAGCGCCGGCGGCCTTGTCGAGCTTCTGGGCTGCGACCTTGTAGGCGGCTTCGGCAGCGGACTTATCGCCAGCGGCGATGGCTTCGCGGGTGGCGCGAACGGCAGTCTTCAGGCTGGACTTCACGGCCACGTTACGCTTGTGCGCCTTCTCGTTGGTGAGAACGCGCTTCTTCTGCGACTTGATGTT
The DNA here is from genome assembly GCF_050874245.1 of Bifidobacterium sp. Classification (GTDB taxonomy): domain Bacteria; phylum Actinomycetota; class Actinomycetes; order Actinomycetales; family Bifidobacteriaceae; genus Bifidobacterium. Next base: position 7,423 of record NZ_JBNMKH010000027.1, read on the forward strand.
TGCCACTATTTCTCCAAACGACGTTTGCTATAAGGACATACAAACGATGATGATAACATGGCACGCGGATAAATCGCCAATGCATACAGGAGTGTCGCGGAGGGACATGCCGACACTACCGGTTAGAATCGTGTGCGTCGAATATTTCCAGAGGAGGATGGCGTGGGGCAGCAGCATAATCAGCCCGGGTACACCGATCAGTCGTTGATCCGCAATTTTTGCATCATCGCGCATATCGATCACGGCAAGTCGACGGTGGCGGACCGTATCCTGCAGCTGAGCGGCATTGTGCCGGAACGAGAAATGCGCGACCGTTTCCTTGACCGCATGGACATCGAACAGGAGCGCGGCATTACCATCAAATCGCAGGCGGTGCGCGTGCCATGGACCGTCGACGGTACCGAATACACGCTCGGTATGATCGACACCCCAGGCCATGTGGATTTCACATATGAGGTGTCTCGTGCGCTGGCCGCCTGCGAGGGCGCGGTGCTGCTTGTGGACGCGACGCAGGGCATCGAAGCGCAGACCCTGTCGAACCTGTATATGGCCATCGACCATGATCTGGCCATCATCCCGGTGCTGAACAAAATCGATTTGCCGAGTGCCGAACCTGACAAGCATGCCGAGGAGATCGCTGGCCTGATTGGCTGCGATCCATCCGACGTGCTGCGCGTCTCCGGCAAGACCGGCGAGGGTGTCGCCGAGCTGCTCGACCGCATCGTCGCGGAGGTTCCCGCGCCGAAGGGCGATCCGGATGCTCCGGCCCGTGCGCTGATCTTCGATTCCGTCTACGATTCCTACCGTGGCATCGTCACCTACATCCGCATGGTCGATGGCGAGCTGAAATCCCGTGAGAAGATGCACATGATGGGCATCGGCATGACCCATGACCCCATCGAGATTGGCGTCATCAGTCCGGACATGACGCCGACCAAGGCGCTTGGCGCGGGCGAGGTTGGCTATGTGATTACCGGTGCGAAGGACGTCAGCCAGTCCAAGGTTGGCGACACCATCACCTCCGCGGTCAACCCTGCAACCGAGCCGCTCGACGGTTACCGCGACCCCCAGCCGATGGTGTATGCCGGCTTGTTCCCGATCGACAACGCACAGTATCCGGAATTGCGTGAGGCCCTTGACAAGCTCAAGCTCAACGACGCGGCGCTGATCTACGAGCCGGAGACCTCCGTGGCATTGGGATTTGGTTTCCGCTGCGGTTTCCTTGGCCTGCTGCACATGGAGATCGTCACCGAACGGTTGGACCGTGAATTCGGACTCGACCTGATCTCCACCGCCCCGAATGTGCCGTACGAGGTCACCTCGGAGGACAATTCCGTGCACCGCGTCACCAATCCGAGCGAATTCCCCGAAGGCAAGATCAAGAAGATCGTCGAGCCGATGGTGGCCGCCGATATCATCACTCCGAAGGAGTTCATCGGCCCGGTGATGGATCTGTGCCAGGATCATCGCGGACAGATGGGCACCATGGAATACATCTCCACCGAGCGTGTTGAGATGCACTACCGCATTCCGCTGGCGGAGGTCGTGTTCGACTTCTTCGACCAGCTCAAGAGCCGCACCAAGGGCTACGCCTCGCTCGACTACCATGAGGACGGCGAACAGGCAGCCGATTTGGTGAAGGTGGACATTCTCATCCAAGGTGAAAAAGTCGATGCGTTCAGCGCCATCGTGCATCGCGACAAGGCATATAGCTACGGCGTGATGATGACGAAGAAGCTGCGTGAGCTCATCCCACGCCAGCAGTTCGAGATTCCCATCCAAGCCGCCATCGGTTCACGCATCATCGCACGAGAGAACATCCGCGCCCTGCGCAAGGACGTGCTCGCCAAGTGCTATGGCGGTGACATCTCCCGTAAGCGCAAGCTGCTCGAGAAGCAGAAGGCCGGTAAGAAGCGCATGAAGATGCTCGGCCATGTGGAAGTGCCGCAGGAGGCTTTCATCGCGGCCCTGTCCACCGGCGAGGCGGGCAACGACCGCGACACTAAGGACAAGATCCGCGCCGCGCAGAAGTCCGAAGGCTGAGTCCGTACATGGCGTTCGAGGTCTATATTCACGTTCCGTTTTGTCTGCGCCGCTGCGGGTATTGCGATTTCAACACCTATACGGCTTCGGATATGGGCGAGGGAGTGTCCCGGGGCCATTACGCGAGCATGGTGATTCGCGAAATGGCAATCGTCCGTGATTGGCAGACGGAACACGGCATATCGGAACCGAACGCGTCCGCCGTCTTCTTCGGTGGCGGCACTCCGACCACGCTCAAGGCATGCGATTTGGTGTCCATGCTGGATGCGGTGCGCAATACATGGGACATTGCGGATGATGCGGAAATCACCACCGAAGCGAATCCCGATACGGTGGATGCCGACTATGTGAAGGAACTTGCCGATGGTGGTTTCAACCGTATTTCCTTCGGCATGCAGTCCGCGGTGCCGCATGTGCTTGAAACGCTCGACCGTACGCATACTCCGGCGAATGTCGCCGCCGGCGTCGCCGCGGCCGACGCGGCGGGCATGCGTTCCAGTGTCGATCTGATTTACGGCGCTCCGGGGGAGAGCCTTGACGATTGGCGTGCCTCCGTTCGCACGGCCATCGATCTGGGTGTCAACCATATCTCCGCATATGCGCTCACCGTGGCGCCGAATACGAAAATGGGACGGCGAATCGCGGCGGGCACGCTTCGAAGGCCGGATGATGACGACGAGGCGAACAAATATGAGATAGCCGACGAGATGTTCTCCGAGGCCGGTCTCGAATGGTATGAAATCAGCAATTGGGCTCGTCCCGGCTACGAATCGCGGCATAATCTCGGTTATTGGAGGAATGTCGATTGGGCCGGTCTCGGGCCGGGAGCGCATTCGCACTATAACGCCCATGACGGCGTGTGTGGAATTCGTTCCTGGGACATCGCGCATCCGAGGTTTTGGGGGGTTGCCGTCAACGAAGGCTCCGTGCCATGGGCCGGGAATGAGACCATCGACGCCGGAGAGGATGTCGAAGAGACCATTATGCTTGGTCTGCGTCTGCGTGAGGGGCTGGATACCACACGTCTCAAGGGTGTTATTCCGGAAGAAGCCTGGCACGGACTCGAGGACGATGGACTGATCACGCGCGATGGAATGCGGGCGGTGCCCACATTGCGCGGCCGGCTGCTCAACGACACCATTATCGAACGGCTGTTCTCATTCCTTGATTGAGGAGACGCGCCGTGGCGTTCGGGCAAGGTCGAGGACACGCCGGACGGTTCTTTGTGCGACGCAAATGGATATTCGCGAAACATATTGGAATCTAGCCGTTTACACGGAGGAAATATTCCGCGGTGAAGTAGTCAAGCATTGACTTTTCCGGGCATTCGTTATATGGACACGTGACAGTGGATGACATATGGGCGCGGTATTCTAAACCACGCATTAAAGAACCGCAAGACTTTTCTTGCCCAAAAACATTGAAGGTGGTTTCGGTGACTTTCCACGCCCCGTTAGATCTGACGATCCATGATTCCCAAGGTATGTATGATCCTGGAGCCGAGCACGACGCTTGCGGTGTGGGTATGGTCACCACCCTCAACAAGCGTCCGGAACGTAAGATCGTCGATGACGCCATCGAGGTGTTGGTCAATCTGAACCACCGTGGTGCCGTGGGCGCCGAGGAGAACACAGGTGATGGCGCCGGCATTCTGATGAGCATGCCGGACGAGTTCATGCGTGCCACCGCCGGTGTCGAATTGCCTGAGGAGGGTCATTACGCCGCGGGCATCGCTTTCCTGGACCGTGACATCGCCACGTCCGGCCAGCAGGAGCAGGCCATCTCCGAAATCGTTCGGGAGGAGGGCCTCGATGTGCTCGCATGGCGCGTCGTGCCCACCAATCCGGATGGACTCGGTCTGCAGGCCCTGGCCAGCATGCCGGCGTTCAAGACGCTGATTGTGGCCGATCCGGAAGGCAAGCTCGGAGGCATCGAGCTCGATCGCAAGACGTTCCGCATCCGCAAGCGCGTGGAACATGAAGTGGGCATCTACTTTGCGTCCTTGTCCGCACGCACCATCACCTACAAGGGCATGCTTACTACCATGCAGCTCAAGCCCTTCTTCCTTGACCTGTCGGATGAGCGCATGAAGGCGAAGATCGCCATCGTTCATTCCCGCTTCTCCACCAACACGTTCCCAAGCTGGCCGCTGGCCCAGCCTTTCCGTCTGCTGGCCCACAACGGCGAAATCAACACCATCCAAGGCAACCGCAACTGGTTGTCCGCGCGTGAAGGCCGCCTGAGCTCCGAACTGCTTGGCGAATTCAAGCCGTTGCTGCCGATCACCACTCCGGGCTATTCCGATTCCGGAACCTTCGACGAGTGCCTCGAACTGCTGCATCTCGCAGGCCGTTCCATGCCCCATGCCATCTCCATGATGCTGCCGCCGGCATGGGAGAACAACGACCAGCTTGACCCGGACGTCAAGGCGTTCTATGAATACAACAACACGCTGATCGAACCGTGGGATGGTCCGGCGCATATCATCTTCACCGATGGCACTCAGGTCGGCGCCCTGCTCGACCGCAATGGCTTCCGCCCGGGACGCTGGCAGGTCACCGATGACGGCTACGTCGTGCTCGCTTCCGAAACCGGCGTGCTACCGGAGGTCTCCGAGGAGCATATCGTCACCAAGGGCCGCTTGGAGCCGGGCAAGATGTTCCTCGTCGACACCGATGAGGGACGTATCATCCCGGATGAGGAGATTAAGAAGAGCCTGGCATCCCAGCATCCGTATCGCCAGTGGGTGGAGGGCAACTCCGTGGAGCTCAGCCAGCTGCCCAAACGAGAGCATGTCAATCATTCCGGCCAGTCCGTGCAGCGCAGGCAGCGTGCCTTCGGCTACACCGAAGAGGATTTGAAGCTGCTGCTCGCACCGATGGCCAACACCGGCAAGGAGCCGTTGGGCTCCATGGGCAACGACACGCCTCTTGCGGCGCTTTCGAAGCACAGCCGCATGCTGTTCGACTACTTCACCCAGAAGTTCGCGCAGGTCACCAACCCGCCGCTCGACTGGGAACGCGAGAAGATTGTGACAAGCCTTGAATCCGCCATCGGCCCGGAGCCGAACCTGCTGGCCGATTCCGAGTTGCATGCCAAGAAGATCCTCATTCCGCTGCCGGTGCTCAATTCCGATGAGATGGCGCAGCTCAAGCGCCTTGACCGCGCCAAGATTCTCGGTGGCTACTACAAGCCGTTCATCGTCAAGGGTCTGTATCAGGTTGCCGGAGGCGGCCAGGCGCTGAAGGAACGTCTTGACGAGATCTTCCAGGAAATCGATGAGGCGATTGAGAACGGCGCCAACTTCCTGGTGCTTTCCGACCGTGACTCCAACTACGCGTGGGGTCCGATTCCATCGCTTCTGCTCACCTCCGCGGTGCAGCACCATCTGTTGCGTCGTCATACGCGTACGCAGATCTCCATGGTGGTCGAGGCCGGAGATGTGCGCGAGATCCATCATGTCGCGCTGCTCATTGCCTATGGTGCCGCTGCAGTGAATCCGTATCTAGCCTTCGAGTCTGTCGAGGACCTGTCCCGTAAGGGCTATCTCAAGGTCGATGCGGAAACCGCCGTGAAGAACCTGACCAATGCGCTGTCCACAGGCGTGCTCAAGATCATGGCCAAGATGGGCGTCTCCACCATCATGAGCTATCGTGGCGCGCAGCTGTTCGAAGCCGTCGGCCTCAACAAGGACGTCATCGACGAGTATTTCACCGGCACCACGTCCCGTGTGGGCGGCGTCGGTCTCGACGAGCTTGCCGAGGAAGTCGCCAGCCGCCATCGTGTGGCCTATCCGACCCAGTGGACGGCCCGACCGCATCGCAATTTGCGTACCGGTGGCGACTACAAGTGGCGTCGTACCGGCGAGGACCATCTCAACGATCCCGAGGCCATCTTCCTGCTGCAGCAGTCCACCCAGCGTGGCGACTACAACCTGTTCAAGAAGTATTCGAGCCACATCAACGACACTTCCAACCGTCTGATGACGTTGCGCGGCCTGATGAAGTTCAAGCAGACCCGCAAGCCGATCGACATCTCCGAGGTCGAACCGGCTAGTGAGATCGTCAAGCGTTTCTCCACCGGCGCCATGAGCTACGGCTCCATCTCGCAGGAGGCGCATGAGACGCTCGCCATCGCCATGAACAAGCTCGGCGCGCGCTCCAACTCCGGTGAGGGCGGCGAATCCGAGGACCGCATCAACGATCCGCTGCGTTACAGCAAGATCAAGCAGATCGCATCCGCGCGCTTCGGCGTGACCAGCGACTATCTGGTTCACGCCACCGATCTGCAGATCAAGCTCGCACAAGGCGCCAAGCCTGGCGAGGGCGGCCATCTGCCGGGAGCCAAAGTTCCGCCGTGGATCGCCAAGGTGCGTCACGCGACGCCGGGTGTCGAACTGATCTCCCCGCCGCCTCACCACGACATCTACTCGATCGAGGATCTGAAGCAGCTGATCAACGATGCGAAGATGGCCAACCCCAAGGCACGTATCCATGTCAAGCTCGTCTCCGAGTTCGGCGTGGGCACCATCGCCGCAGGCGTGGCCAAGTGCCATGCCGACGTGGTGCTGATCTCCGGCTACGACGGTGGCACCGGCGCGGCTCCGCTCAACGCCATCAAGCATGCCGGCACCCCGTGGGAGATCGGTCTGTCCGAAACCCAGCAGACGCTGGTGCTCAACGGTCTGCGCTCCCGCATCACCGTGCAGTGCGACGGTGAGCTCAAGACCGGTCGTGACGTCGTGATTGCGGCGCTGCTCGGCGCCGAGGAATTCGGCTTCGCCACCGCGGCCTTGATTGTGGAAGGCTGCGTTATGATGCGCGCCTGCCAGAAGAACACCTGCCCGCAGGGCATCGCCACGCAGGATCCCGAGCTGCGCGCACGTTTCAAGGGCAAGCCGGAGCATGTGATCAACTTCTTCATGTTCATCGCAGAGGAAGTACGCGAGCTGCTCGCCCAGCTTGGTTTCCACACGCTGGAGGAGGCCGTCGGCCATGTCGAATGCCTCGATCAGGACGACGCCATCAAGCGTTGGAAGTCTGATGGCATCGACCTGAGCAATGTGCTCATGCAGCCGGGCCCGGTTCCGGGAACGATCCTGCACAAGACGATTGAGCAGAACCATGAGCTCGACAAGGCTCTTGACAACAAGCTCATAGAGCTCGCCCAGCCGGCCCTCGACAAGAAGGAGCCCGTGCGCATCGAAATGCCGATTCGCAACGTGAACCGTACCCTCGGCACCATGCTCGGCTACGAGATCACCAAGCGGTACGGCGAAGAAGGACTGCCGGACGACACCATCGACATGACGTTCCATGGTGCGGGAGGCCAGTCCATCGGCGCCTTCATTCCGCGTGGCGAGACCATCCGCGTATATGGCGAGGTCAACGACTACGCGGGCAAGGGACTGTCCGGCGGCCGCATGGTGGTCCGTCCGGAGGACGGCATCACCTTCGACCCGCATACGAACGTGATCGCCGGCAACGTCACCGGTTTTGGCGCCACCTCCGGCCAGATGTTCGTGGCCGGCCGTGCGGGAGAACGTTTCGCCGTGCGCAACGGCGGCGCCACATTCGTGGTGGAGGGAGTGGGTGACCACGGCTGCGAATACATGACCGGAGGCACGGTCGTGATTCTCGGCTCCACCGGACGCAATCTCGGTGCCGGCTTCTCCGGAGGCAACGTCTACGTGCTTGATCTCGACATGAAGCAGGTCAACCCGACCGCCGCCACCAATGGCGCATTGCTGTTCGAACCGCTGGACGCCAAGGAGAACGAGCTGGTGCACGCTCTTGTCAAGCAGCATGCAGAAGAGACGGGCTCCGTCTTTGCGAAGACCCTGCTCGAAGACTGGGGCAACAACGCCAAACGATTCACCCATATCGTTCCGAAGCACTTCCTCGCCATGCAGAAGGCGATGAAGGAAGCCGAAGAGAAGAACATCGATTTCAATACGCCCGGCGTCTGGGAACAGGTGTACGAGCAGGTTATGGAAGGAGCGCGCTGACATGGGAGATCCTCGTGGATTCCTGAAGGTCCGTACCCGTCGCGAACTGGCCGAACGCCCCGTCGAGGAGCGAATCAAGGACTGGTTCGACGTTCACACCGAATCCGGCCTGCAGTCGTGGACCACGGAGCAGGCCGCACGGTGCATGGACTGCGGCACTCCGTTCTGCATGAACGGCTGCCCGCTAGGCAACATCATCCCTGAGTTCAACGATTTGGTTCGTCAGGAGAAGTGGGAGGATGCCTACAACAGGCTGTCCGAGACCAACAACTTCCCGGAAGTCACCGGTCGCATCTGCCCGGCTTTGTGCGAGGCGGCCTGCGTGCTTGGCATCCATCAGCCGGCGACGATGATTCAGAACGACGAGCGCACCATCATCGACCAGGCTTGGAGTCTCGATTACGTCAAGCCGCTGCCACCGCAGCGTCTGACCGACCAGACCGTTGCCGTGGTCGGTTCCGGTCCGTCCGGTCTTGCCTGCGCCCAGCAGCTCACTCGCGCCGGTCATACGGTTGTCGTGTACGAGCGCGATGACGCCATCGGCGGCCTGATGCGCTACGGCATCCCGAACTTCAAGCTCGACAAGCGTCTGATTGACCGCCGTGTGGAGCAGATGGAAGCCGAAGGCACCGTATTCCGCCCCGGCGTGGAGATCGGCAAGGACATCTCCTGGGACGATTTGCGTTCCCGCTACGATGCCGTGGTGGTGGCCATCGGTTCCACCGTGCCGCGTGACATGAAGATTCCCGGCCGTGAGCTCAAGGGCATCCATTTCGCCATGGAGTTCCTGCCTGACGCGACCCGTCGTGTGTACGGCGTCAAGCCGGTCAATGACATCACCGCCGAAGGCAAGCACGTCGTCATCATCGGCGGCGGCGACACCGGTTCTGACTGTCTCGGTACCGCCCTTCGCCAGGGTGCGAAGGATGTCACTGTGCTGCAGATCATGCCGCAGGAACCGAAGCAGCGCCCCGACAACCAGCCGTGGCCTACGTTCGCGCGTCTGTACAAGGAGACTTCCTCCATGGAGGAAGGCTTCGAAACACAGCGCGCTGAATATGTGTACAACACCGATTCGGTGAACTTTGTTGGCTCGGAAGAGGACCAGGCGAAGGTGAAGATCGAGAACTCCACCGCGACCGAAGGCTTCGTCTCCGACGAGAACGGCCATGTCACCGGTCTGAAGGTGGTGAACGTCGCTCCGGGAGAGAACGGTCCGTTCACCCGTCAAGCCGGCACGGAACGTGTGATTCCCGCCGACCTGGTGCTCATCTCCGTGGGCTTCCTGCATCCGGACACCACCACGCTGGTGGATCAGCTGCCGGTAGACCTCGACGGCCGCGGCAATGTGGCCCGCAACGACAAATTCGCCACGTCCCAGGACGGTGTTTTCGCCTGCGGTGACGCCGGACGCGGACAGAGCCTCGTGGTGTGGGCAATCTCCGAAGGCCGCTCCTGCGCGGCTGCTGTCGACGAATACCTTACCGGCTCCACCGAGCTGCCGGCGCCGATTGTCGCTTCCAAGCGTCCGATGATGCTGCCGCGCTGAGCAACGACGCAATCGCAATAAGGGAAGGCGGGTAGCCCGACTTACGAATGGTGAGCCGGGCTACCCGCCTTTTGCCGAGAATGCGGTAAAGTAATCCCAGCACCATGTAACAAAGGAGTGACCAATGCCAAATCGTGCCGAACGACGTGCCCAGGCCAAGCGCAATCGCCGAGGAGTGCCGCAGCAATATGACCAGACTCAGGGGCGCGCGCGTTCCGGAATGTTGGATGAATACCAGCTGCAGGAGAAGTCCCGTCGTCTGCAGGACGGCACCGATGGACCGTGGAAGCCGAGCGCCAGCACGATCACGGAAACCGAAAGCGTACTGAACACCAATCCCGATTACAGGAATCCGAAGATGTTCAAGGCTCCGCATTCCATTCGTCAATGGTTCCGCGTGGTCAGTTGGGTGTTGATTGCCGTCGCGGCCATCGCCTTTCTGGTGATCATGTGGCTTCCGTCGCATCCGATGTGGCTGATCGCCACGGTTTCCATTGTTTTCGCGGTCGGTGTGCTGAGCCTGTTCTTCACGGCTGGTGACTCGAAACACAATCCGAACCTCGATGAAAATGGTACAGCCGTCTGAGCCACGTTTGATTTCTTCGGAATCGCTCATGTCGTCGAATGTACGAGACGATATGAGCGATTCTTTTTTGCGTGCTTCGTGGAGCGAAGAGACAGACGGCGGTATGAAAACGAACGTCACAAATTGCAGTCGTTTTCAGAAAAATGAAAAAAGAGATGATGCGGGAATGAAACAATACGGCATTTTCTGAAAAACTGTTTTACAGTAGTACTTGGAATGACTGGCAGACTCGAGGAGGAGAACAGACATGAAAGTAGACATTCTATCCCGCGAATACCCCCCCAAGGTGTACGGAGGCGCTGGAGTGCACGTGGAGGAGCTTTCCAAAGTGCTGGCGGAACGGGTTGACGTGACCGTCCGTGCGTTCGACGGTCCACGCGCGCCATCCGATGTCCCTGAGATTCCAAGCATTGATCCAAAGGGATCCCTCAAGGTCGTCGGATATCGTGTTCCGGAGGAAATGCGTGATGCGAATGGCGCCTTGAAAACGTTCAGCGTTGATTTGCAGATGGCCAATGACGTCGATGCCGATATCATCCACGCGCACACGTGGTACGCATGCCTTGCCGGATACCTTGCCAAGATGCTGCATGACACGCCATTGGTCATCACCGCGCATTCGCTTGAGCCTTTCCGGCCTTGGAAGCGTGAACAGCTTGGCGGTGGATACAATCTGAGCTCCTGGGCGGAGAAGGACGCCTACGAACATGCCGATCGGGTCATCGCCGTGTCCGCCGGCATGCGCAAGGACATTCTTACGGCCTACCCAGACCTCGACCCGGACAAAGTGGTCGTGGTGCATAATGGCATCACCATGAGCCAGTTCGAGACGCCGGCGGATGACGATCCCGGTTGGCAGGTGTTCGACCGTTACCACATCGACCGTACCAAGCCGACGTTGCTGTTCGTCGGACGTATCACCCGTCAGAAAGGTCTGCCGTACCTGCTCCGGGCATTGCATTTCGTCGATCCGAATGTCCAGGTCGTTTTGTGCGCGGGCGCTCCCGATACGCCGGAGATCATGGAAGAGGTCAAAACCGCTTTCGCCAAGCTTGACGAGGAACGTGGCAATATCATCTGGATCGAGGAGATGCTGCCGAAGCCGGAACTCAACGCGCTCGAACATGGATGCGACGCGTTCATCTGCCCGTCCATCTATGAGCCTCTCGGCATTGTGAACCTGGAAGCCATGGCTTGCGGTCTGCCGGTTGTCGCTTCCGCCACCGGTGGTATTCCGGAGGTGGTTGTGGACGGTGAGACCGGCTATCTGGTCCCGATAGACCAACTGCACGACGGAACCGGCACGCCTACTGATCCGGACAAATTCGTGCATGACATGGCCGATGCCATCAACCGCATCATGTCCGATCCTGAAAAGGCGAAGCTCATGGGACGTGCGGGTTATGAACGCGCGCGTGACCATTTCAGCTGGGAATCCATCGCGGATAAGACGGTCAAAGTCTACGAGGATGTGCTCGCCGAACATAAGCGGACGGAGAAATAATCCAGGGACGGGAAACCGGCCATAGGGCAAGACCCTGCATGAATGCCTCCTGCCAACGCATTACGCTGGCAGGAGGCATTCATATCCAAGCTGTCATTTGAAATCGTGGAGGAACGATGAGCGAACAGGATGTTGCATTGAAACTGTCCGGTGTGGAATTCCGCCGTCGTAGGCGTGTGATTCTCACCAAAGTCAATCTGGAAGTCAAAAAAGGCGAGAAATGGGTGTTGTTCGGTCCCAACGGCATCGGCAAATCCACCTTGGTGCAGATGATGAGCACCCGTGGCTTTCCCTCCGAGGGAACAGTGGACATCCTCGGCAACCGTCTCGGCAAGGTGAATGTGTTCTCCTATCGCAACCGCATAGGACTGAGCTCCGCGGAACTCGGCCGTGCGTTCCCACCGCAGGAGGATCCGCTCGATGCCATCGTGACGGCTTTGACCGCTACGACCGGTCGCTGGCGTGACACCTACACCGATGATGATTACGCCAAGGCGCGTTCGCTTATGCGCGAATTCGGCATCGAATATCTGGAAGGCAAGATGATGTTCAAGCTTTCCGAAGGTGAGCGCACGCGTGTGCTCATCTGCCGCGCATTGATGGCCAATCCCGACCTGCTGATTCTTGACGAACCGACCACGGGGCTCGATCTGGGTGGACGCGAGATCGCGTTGCGTGCATTGAGCCATGTCGGTGCCGAACAGTCCGACCGTGCCGTGATTCTGGTGACGCACAGGCTCGAGGAGATCCCGCAAGGTTTTGACCATGTGGCCATCATGGGCCGTATCACCGGCAATGAGGCGGACGCCTATGCGGACAATGTGGCCGGAAACGATCCGGCACCGGGGACCATCGTGTATACGGGTGATCTGGAGCATGGCTTCACCTCCGAACGGTTGAGTCAGGTGTTTGGTCTGGAGTTGAACGTGACTCACGCGAATGGGCGTTGGAACGCGTACGCGGTGTGATGTCCGGATGATGACGCCGATAAGGTAGCATGTATGTTCGGATTGTCCGGTGGCGAACGGTAAGGAGTGGTGTCCATGCGTCGAGGCGCGTTGAAGGCCGGCGAAAAAGTGCAGTTCACGGATCGAAGGTCCAATAAGATCACCGACCAATTGGTGCCTGGTGGCGTGACACAGACCTCGCATGGCATCATTCTGCATGATGATGTGATCGGGCGGCCGGAAGGTTCGGTCGTGGTGACGGTGAGTGCGAAACGCGAGGCTCAGGTCAACCAAATTCATCCCGAACGTGATGCGAACAAGCCATGGAAAGGCACGCGCGCCATCGGCGGTTGGGAATTCGCCGTGATGCGTCCCCGTCTGGCCGATTATGTGCTGTCCATGCCGCGCGGCGCACAGATCATGTATCCGAAGGACATCGCGCAGGTCATCCAGCTTGGGGATATCCGTTCCGGAATGAACGTGCTGGAATCCGGTGCCGGATCGGGAGCGATGAGCATCAATCTGCTGGATGCCGTGGGGGAGAAGGGCTGTCTGACCACCATCGAGATGCGTCCGGAATTCGCACGTGTCGCCGAAGCCAATGCGACGGTGTATTTCGGGGAACGTCCCTCATGGTGGGATTTGAGGACTGGGGATTTCGATTCGGTCGCGGCCGGACTACCGGAGCACTCCTTTGACCGCATCATGCTGGACATGCTCGATCCGTGGAACCGGCTTGAACAGGCGTACCGTGTGATCGCGCCTGGCGGCGTGCTCGTGGCGTATATCACCACCACGACGCAGCTCAGCCGTATGGCCGAAGCGCTGCGCGATGCCGGTTGCTGGACCGAGCCGGACATCCAGGAGACTTTGGAACGCGATTGGAAGGCGCAGGGACTGGCGGTGCGTCCTGACCATCAGATGATAGGACATACCGGATTCCTGATGGTTTCGCGCGCGATGGCTCCGGGGTTCCAAGCGCTTCGCAAGCGTGACCGGGCCACGAAGGACACGGTCACCGACATCGATTCGATGACGGACGAGGAACGTGCCGAACAGCTTGAGAACCTGCAATTGCGGGACATCTCCGATCGCAAGCTGCGCAAGGTCCTGCGGGATCTCGACGCGCAGGTCAAAGCCATAGATGAGTAGGATTCCCGCGTTTCCTGCCATGCTCCGCCGGAATATCTGCGACAATGGAACATGGATATCGAAAAAACGCGGTGATGGATTCTGATCGGAGCGGACCGTCATGGGAACAAGCCTGAAGAAGGTTGCCAAAAAAGCCAAGGAATACAAGTATGTGCTGTTGGTGATGCGCCATGCCAAAACCGAACCGTTCGGAGGCGATGGCAATGATTCGGGCCGTGAGCTTACCGATAAGGGACGCAAACAGGCCAAGGCCGTGGCGAAAGGTCTGGACGCGATGAAGATGGTGCCGGACCGAATCGCATGTTCCAGTGCCACCCGTGCGCGTCAGACCTGCGATAGGTTGCTGAAGGTTTTCGGTGACGAGCCGAAGGTAGATTATCGCCAGAACCTGTATGAGGGTGGAGTGCAATCCGTGTTCGACGAGCTTGCCCAAACCAAGGACAAGCATCACAGGCTGCTGGTGCTTGGCCATGAGCCGACGGTATCTATCGCCTGCCAGTGGCTGGCGAGTGCGGAATCCGACCCGACGTTGCTCGACATGCTGAATCTGGGTATGTCTCCTGCGTCGATCGCCGTGTTCGGCTCCAACGAGCCGTTTGGCAAATGGCAGTTGCATAGCGGTGAACTGATAGCCCTGCTTACGGCCAAGGATTTCGAATAATATTCGTGTCTGGGCGAAGCTGATAACGCTGTGACGCGGCCGACGCATTACGATTCCAGTGATTTGCGCAGTGCGTTCCCGTTATGAGGCGCGATGCGAATCATTCGTCGTACTTCACGTGGAATGTACGCTCTCCCTGTGATATGGGAATGCTCGTGACGTCCACATGTGATACACGGCTCCATTCCGGTCCTTCGCAAAGTTTTTCGTACATGGCGAACAGCGCCTGCTGGGAACCCTGTGCCTCCACCTGCACGCTGCCGTCGTGCAGGTTGCGCACCCAGCCTGTCACATTCAGCTTGTGTGCCGTAAGAGCGGTGAAATAACGAAATCCCACGCCCTGCACCCTTCCCGATACGGTGGCGCGCATACGCAACAGCTTGCTTTGCGAAGCCACCCACGCCTTCAATTTCTCTGTATCGCGCCCGCTGGCATGCCGGTCGTTCTGCGTCATCGCATCCTCCACCATTGAATTTCCTTTACATGATGTTTTCCCTGGCCACCAGGCCACGTTATCATGGATTCGGGTATTTTGGGGTGTTGCTATAAGGCCGCCTTATAACGACACTCAAATTTTCCTAATGCCTTATGACAAGCGGTTTTGTGATAGCTTGAGCGGGTTGCATTGTTCATTTCAGATGGAGGATTCATGTCCGCTCTCACTTCCGTCTCCGGTTTTCCGCGCATCGGCCAGAACCGTGAGCTGAAGAAGATTATCGAAGCGTATTGGAAGGGCAACGCCGCCCTTGAAGAGGTGCGCGCCACCGCCAAGGAGCTTCGAGCCAAGCATTGGAAGCTGCAGAAGAATGCGGGCATCGACCTGATTCCAAGCAACGATTTCAGTTATTACGATCAGATGCTTGACACCGCCATCCTGCTGAATGTGATTCCGCAGCGCTACCAGCGTCTTGCCTTTGACAACCCTGAAGAGACCCTGTTCGCGATGGGCCGCGGTTATCAGGGCGACAAGGGCGATGTGACCGCCCTGCCGATGAAGAAGTGGTTCACCACCAACTACCACTACCTGGTTCCCGAGATCGACGAGGCCACCGAGATCAAGCTGGGCAGTACCAAGCCGTTCGACGAATTCAACGAGGCCAAGGAGCTGGGCATCCTCACCAAGCCGGTGCTCATCGGCCCGTACACCTTCCTCAAGCTTGCCCGCAATCCGCAGGCTGAAGAACTCGAATACGACAAGGGTCTCGTCAACGCCGTCGCATCAGTGTATGCCGAAATCGTCTCCAAGTTCGCGCAGCTGGGCGCCGAATGGATTCAGATCGATGAGCCGTATCTGGTACTTGACAAGGAACTGGGCGACATCGAACTGTTCAAGAGCCTGTATGCCAAGATCCTGCCGGCACGCGACGGCAAGGTCAAGGTGCTGCTCAACACATACTTCGGCCACATCGCCGACGTCTACGAAACCGTCAATCTGCTTGGCTTCGACGGTATCGGACTCGACCTCAACGAGGGTCGTGAGGAGAACCTCGTCGCCGTTAAACAGTATGGCGTCGCCGAGAACACCACCATCTTCGCCGGCGTGATCAACGGTCGTAACATCTGGCGCAACAACTATGCTGTGAGCCTCGGCCTGATCGACGCGCTCAGGCAGGTTACCAGGAACGTCGCCGTTTCCACCGCCAGTTCCCTGCTGCACGTGCCGTTCAGCACCGAGGGCGAGACCGGACTCGCCGACGATGTGCGCAAGCACTTCGCCTTCGCTGTTGAGAAGCTCGATGAGTTGCACGAAGTGGCTGCTCTCGCCGATACCACCGACGATGAGAAGAAGGCCTCTGACGAGCTCAAGGCCAATCAGGCGCTGTTCGACGGTACCCGTGTCGCTCCCGATCCGGCTGTGGCCGCCCGTCTCGCTGCACTGACTCCGGACGACTTCGTCCGTCAGCCGGCCCGCGCCGAGCGTCAGAAGGAGCAGCGCGAGGCGCTTGGTCTGCCGCTGCTGCCGACCACCACCATCGGCTCCTTCCCCCAGACCAGGGAGATTCGTGCCGAGCGTGCCAAGCTGCGCAAGGGTGAGATCAGCAAGGCCGAGTATGACGAGTTCATGAAGGCCCAGATCGACGCCTGCATCAAGCATCAGGAGGAGATCGGTCTTGACGTGCTCGTCCACGGTGAATTCGAACGCAACGACATGGTCGAGTATTTCGGTCAGAACCTCAACGGTTTCCTGTTCACCAAGAACGCCTGGGTACAGTCCTACGGCACCCGTTGCGTGAAGCCTCCGATCGTGTGGGGCGACGTGTCCCGCGCCAACCCGATCACCGTGGAATGGAGCGCTTACGCGCAATCCCGCACCGACCATGTGATGAAGGGCATGCTCACCGGTCCGGTGACCATCCTCAATTGGTCTTGGCCGCGTGAGGACATCACCCACGAGCAGCAGACCCAGCAACTTGCCCTCGCCATCCGCGACGAAGTGCTCGATTTGGAGAAGGCCGGTATCAAGGTCATCCAGATCGACGAGGCCGCACTGCGTGAGAAGCTGCCGTTGAGGAAGACCGATTGGCACAAGAAGTACCTCGACTGGGCCATCCCGGCCTTCCGTCTGGTGCACTCCGCGGTCAAGCCGACCACGCAGATCCACACCCACATGTGCTATTCGGAGTTCAACGACATCATCAAGGACATCGACGCAATGGACGCCGACGTGATCTCCTTCGAAGCCTCCCGCGGCGATCTGGTGGTGCTTGACGCCATCCACGACGCCAACTTCGAGACTGAGGCGGGTCCGGGCGTCTACGACATCCATTCCCCGCGCATCCCCTCCGAGCAGGAGATCGAGGACCGCATCTACGAGATTCTGAAGAAGATGGACGTGGAGAAGATCTGGATCAACCCGGATTGCGGTCTGAAGACCCGCGGCAACGCGGAGACCTGGCCAAGCCTGGAGCACTTGGTTGCCGCGGCCAAGGCCGTGCGCGCCAAGCTCGCCAAGTAATATCCGAAAAGGCAGACAAGGCAAGGATTTCCAAGGAATCACATGCATTCGCCAATGTTCTCGCTGGAGGTGTTCCCTCCCAAGCGCACCAGTCCTGTAGGAACCATCTACGACACGTTGGATGGCCTGCAGGGACTGGATCCCGATTTCATCTCCGTCACCTACGGCACGGGCAAATCATCCGATCGCACGCTGACCGCGCGCATCGCGCACACGGTGAGTGAGTATGGCATTCCCTGCGTCGCCCACCTGACCGCGCAGTATCTCGACAAGGACGACGTGGACGAAGCGCTCGACCTGTTCGACCAAGCCGGCGTTTCCGGCGTGCTCGCCCTGCGTGGAGACCGCGTTGAAGGTGCCGAACCGGCGGGGGTGTTCGACCATGCGAGCGACTTGGCCGCCTACATCCGGCAGAAAAGACCGAATCTCAAAATCTATGGCGCCTGCTATCCGGAAAAGCATCCGCAGGCGGCGACACTTGACGAGGACATCGACAATCTCAAAAAGAAGGTCGACGCCGGTGTGACGCATCTGATTTCGCAGCTTTTCTACGATAATGAGGATTTCCTGCGATTCGTGGACAAGGTGCGTGCCGCCGGCATCGATGTGCCGATCGAAGCGGGCATCATGCCGGTGATGAACGCAAAATCGGTGCTTCGCATGTCGAGGATGTGCCAATCGCGTGTGCCGGAGAAACTTTCCGTCCTGCTCGACAAGTGGGGTGGAGATACCGCTTTGCTGAAGGAAGCCGGCATCACGTACGCGTCCGAACAGATCTGCGATTTGGTGGCACGCGGTGTCGATGGCGTGCATCTGTACACGATGAACCATCCTTGCGTCAGTCGACGCATCTGGTCCAACGTCAAACCATTCTTCGTCTGATTCAGACGATGCAACAAAACGACAAGGGGATGGCCCGGTCATGAACCGCACCCCGATTGTTGGACTGAAGAAATTCAGATTCAATGATCGGAGGTGCGGTTCTTTCGTATGCGCGAGGATCGAAGGAAACACTACGACGACGGGTTCCGGCGCGAGGCACTGGAACTCATCAAGGCAGGAG
>NZ_JBNMKH010000028.1:0-25682 GCF_050874245.1 Bifidobacterium sp.
GCCCATGCGCTGAACCTGCGCGATTCCGGCGTCGACGTCGTCGTCGGCCTGCGCCCGACCTCCAAGTCTGTCGAGCACGCCAAGGAGCAGGGTCTGGAAGTCAAGTCCGTTCCGGAAGCCGCCGCTGAAGCCGACATCATCATGATTCTGGCTCCGGATCAGTATCAGCGCACCATCTGGGCCAACGATATTGAGCCGAACATCAAGCCGGGAGCCGCTGTCGCCTTCGCTCATGGCTTCAACATCCACTACGGCTACATCAAGCCGACCGAGGACCACCCGGTCTTCATGGTCGCTCCGAAGGGCCCGGGCCACATCGTGCGTCGTGAGTACGCCAACGGCCGTGGCGTCCCGGTCGTCGTGGCTGTCGAGCAGGACCCGCGCGGTGACGCTTGGGCCATCACCCTCGCCTACGCCAAGGCCCTCGGCGCACTGCGCGCCGGCGCCATCAAGACCACCTTCAAGGAAGAGACCGAAACCGATCTGTTCGGCGAGCAGAACGTGCTCATGGGCGGCGTAAACAAGCTCGTCGAAATGGGCTTCGAGGTCCTCACCGACGCCGGCTACCAGCCGGAGATCGCCTACTTCGAGGTGTGCCACGAGCTGAAGATGATCGTCGACCTGATGAACGAAGGCGGCCTGAACAAGGACCGTTGGTCCTGCTCCGACACCGCCCAGTACGGCGACTACACCAACACCTGCATCGACGAGCACGTGCGTGAGCGCATGGAATACCACCTGAAGCGCATCCAGGACGGCTCCTTCGCCAAGGAGTTCATCGAGGATCAGGATGCCGGCGCACCGAAGTTCAAGGCCCTGCAGGAGGAGTACTCCAACGTCCGCATCGAGACCGTCGGCCCGAAGCTGCGCGCCATGTTCTCCTGGAACAACGGCCAGGACGAGGACGCCGATATGGCCACCTTCACCGGCAAGATCGCCCGCGGCTGAGTGGTTCTCTGGGCTCGGGAACCGGTTCCGATAAATCCAGCCATCGGAAGGCCGTCACCCCGTTCGTGGGTGGCGGCCTTCCGCTATTTTCTTTCAAGGCTTTCAGTGCGATTTCGCATGCCCTACGAGATCATGCCCCCGTACGCGAAAAACCCATTTCTCGCCGCCAATCCCCAGCCGACGCATGCAAGAGGGTACCAAATCGGTGGAAAATAAAGGAAATCGCACCCCATACTCGAAAAACCTCGATTCATCGCGTTAAATGCCGAATGTGCGGCACAGGTCAAAGATATGGTCAGCCAGTCACCATTTGAGCCAAGCAGACAGACCAAGCAAACCAACCAGACGAGCCAAGCAAGCAGACCAACCAGAGAAACCAAGAGAGATGATCACGCAAACGCAAAAGACCGCCGTCCGAACGAATCGGGCGACGGTCTTAAAGCTTCAGATTCCGGCTCTCAGCTCGGAATCAGGCAATCTCACTGAACCTGGGTACGAGCGATCTTGCCGTTGAAGGACTCGGCCATATCGGCATCGGCGTCCACCTGGTTGTTCCAGGAGAACATGGCGCGCAGCTTCGGGCCAACGGTCTCCAGGTGCGGGTGGCTGTACTCTTCCTGCAGCTTCTTGAACTTCGGAGCGCCAGCGGCCTGGTCATCCATGAACTCCTTGGCGAAGGAGCCGTCCTGGATGCGCTTGAGCTGATACTGCATGCGCTTCTTGGTCTCCTCGGTGATCACGGTGGAGGTGTAATCGCCGTACTGAGCGGTGTCGGAGCAGGACCAACGAGCCTTGTTCAGGCCACCTTCGTTAGCCAGGTCAACCAGCATCTTCAGCTCGTGGAACACCTCGAAGTAGGCGATCTCCGGCTGGTAGCCAGCCTCGGTCAGCACGTCGAAGCCCATGTCGCACAGGTGGTTGATGCCGCCCATGAGCACGTCCTGCTCGCCGAACAGATCGGTCTCGGTCTCCTCGGTGAAGGTGGTCTTGATGGCGCCTGCACGCAGGGCACCCAGAGCCTTGGCGTAAGCCAGGCACAGCGGCCAGGTCTTGCCATCCGGATCCTGCTCGACAGCCACGACGACCGGGACGCCACGGCCAGCGGCGTACTCACGACGAACGATGTGGCCCGGGCCCTTCGGAGCGACCATGAAGACCGGGTGATCCTCGGACGGCTTGATGTAGCCGTAGTGGATGTTGAAGCCGTGAGCGAAGGCCAGAGCTGCGCCCGGCTTCAGGTTCGGCTCGATGTCCTTCTTGTACACGGCGGCCTGGTACTGATCAGGCAGCAGAATCATCACAACGTCAGCCTCGGCAACGGCGTCGGCGACGGACTTGACTTCCAGGCCCTGCTCCTTGGCGTATTCCACGGACTTGGAGGTCGGACGCAGGCCGACGACGACGTCGACACCGGAATCGCGCAGGTTCAGCGCATGGGCATGACCCTGGGAACCGTAACCGAGGATGGCGACCTTCTTGCCATCGAACACGGACAGATCGGCGTCCTTCTCGTACCAGATAGTTGCTGCCATAATAGGCGCTCCTTTATTTTTCTTTTATTGCGATTCGGGATTTTGCTTTCCCGAACAAACTCGCGTTTTCTTATTCTTTTTTCGGTTGTCGCGGCGGGCCGTGGCTCCTAGGAGTTTACTCCCCCCGGATTGTGTCCGAGGAACCACCCCGCATCTCCTGCGGAACTGTTTTAGTCCCGCTTTCTTTATGTTGCTTGTTGGCGTTCACATAGTGGTTATGTTCGCGTCAAACGATTTTCTGTAGGGCTGTCGAACCCAGCCACCGATTTCACTTGGTGAACGGAGCCGTCAAGACGGCAGTCCAGTGGACTGCCGATAGGCGACGCCTGAACGAAGCGGCAGCTGAGTGAGGGCAGGTATCTGCCGTTGATTTCACTTGGTGAAATCAACGTCCTTAGTCTCCTTGCAGCTCAGCACTGCGATAAGGCAGCACAGGGCCATCACGCCGAGGTACAGGCCAACGGAATGCACGCCCCAGTGGTGGGACAGCCAGGTGGCGATGGTCGGCACGAAAGCCGCGCCGACGATGGCGGCCAGGTTGTAGCCGATGCCGGATCCGGAGTAACGCACGTTCGCGTCGAACAGTTCCGGCAGGAAGGCGCCGATCGGACCGAACGCGGTGCCCATCAGAGCGAAGCCGATGCACAGGAACAGCAGGTTGGTGACGAAGTTGCGCTGGCCGACGACCGCCGGATCAAGCAGGAACGGGAAGAGCAGTGCGAAAGCGATGAGGCAGCAGGAGGAGATGACGATCACGCGCTTGCGACCGAACTTGTCGGCGTTCACGCAGGAAATCACAATGAATGCAGCGAACACGCAGACGGCAACCATCAGCATGAGCAGATACTCCTGGTTGCTGAAGCCCAGGCCGCCACCGCCCTGCTCGACGGTCTTGGTGCCCCAAGCGAGGGACCAGGTTGCCAGCGTGTAGAACAGCGTGTAAGTGACAGCCACCAAGAACGTGGCCTGGATGACTTCCTTCCAGCTCTTCTTGAACACTTCGGTAAGCGGGGACTTGACGACCTTCTTCTGCTCCTGGGCCATACGGAAGATCGGGGTCTCCTCCATCTGGACGCGGACGACGAGGCCGACGATCACGAGGATGGCGGACAGCAGGAACGGCACACGCCATCCCCAAGCGAGCATCGCGTCATTGTCGTTGAAGGTCTCCAGCAGGAAGTAGGTGCCGTTCGACAGGAAGAAGCCGATCGGGGCGCCCAGCTCCGGGAAGGAGCCGTACAGCGCGCGCTTGTCCTCCGGAGCGTTCTCGGTAGCCACCAGCGCGGCGCCGGACCATTCGCCACCCAGGCCGATGCCCTGAACGAAGCGGCACAGGCACAGCACGGCGACGGCCGCGACACCCCACTGGTTGTAGGTCGGCAGGCAGCCGATCAGGAAGGTGGCGATGCCCATGGTGAGCAGGGAGACCACCAGCGTGGTTTTGCGGCCCATACGGTCGCCGAAGTGGCCGAACACCAGAGAGCCCAGCGGACGGGCGATGAACGCGATGGCGAAGGTCAGCAGGCTGGCCAGCAGCGCGACGGTCGGATTGGTGGTGTCTCCGAAGAACACCTTCGGGAAATAATTCGCAGCGGCGGTGCCGTATGCGTAAAAGTCGTAGAACTCGATGGCGGTGCCGACCATGGATGCCGCGATCACGGTCTTCACCGAATCGCGTACCATCGCCTGCGCCTTGCCAGCGGCCGCTTCGACTGCACTCATTGATGTACTCCCTGTACGTCCTGTTACCGGCTCCCAACTTCCGCCGATAACGATGTTGTTTGTATGTTTTTCTGTTATGCGCTATGCCGGCCGGCTTCAAAGGTTTCCGTTGCGTCTGCCTTGTGGGCTGCAACAAAAAAGGCCCCGCATCATGCAGGGCCATCAACGTGTGTGTTACGCGCGCCTCAAACCCTGCCTTCGTTGGCGAGGGATTGAAGCCGCTATGCTCGAATCAGTCCGCCAACGAAAGCGGAATAATAATTCGTGCGGACAGCAGTACGCGCGCAACCATTCCGTTCATCTTGGCGGACCTCCTTTCGCAAAGTCTTTCGCTCGGCGGGATTTCCGCTCGAACTAAGCCTTAAAAGTAGGCGTGTCCACCTCCCCCATCTACCAAAGGTTCACTATGTGGACACGCCTGCCTGAATTGTTTTTCGAATCGCCTTTCAGGCTATTTTCCGCCGTTTTTCAATCGTTTTCGATTGACGTTCCGTCATTTTTCAGCGGCAGCGTCAGAACGGCGGCAAGCAGCATGGCGATCGCGGCCACGGCGAACATCGGCAGATAGGCGCCCGTCGCGATGATGACGGCCGCGCAGACGGCGACGCCGAGCAATGCGCCGATCGTATTGGCCACTCCGTAGGCGGCCAGTGAACGTCCGACGGAACGCACGTCCGGCAGAATCGCCAATTCCAGGCTCTGGCTGGTGCTATCAAACACGACGTACGCAAAACCGGCCAGCAACGCGTACAGCGCGATCGCCAGCATATGGTCGTCAATCAGCAACGGCAGGACGGCTGCGACAGCGAACAGCACGCAGGATGCGACGGCTGGCATACGCAGATCGTCAACGGCGCGAGCGATGCGGCCGAGCAGTAGCGCGGCGGCCAGCGCGCCGACAAACGTGCAGACGGCCATCGCCACAACAACCGCACCAGCGCCATGGAAGCCGAGGAAACGGCTATCGACGGAGGCTTTATCGAGTCCGAATTGCGCCATATACCATTGGAATACGGTGATGCCGACGGTGGCGGCGACGCCCAGCATGCGGGCCACAAACGCCACGTAAAACTTCGGCGCGTCCTTCGGAGGGCGGTATTGCGAGAAGTAGTCGCTCCGCTTCACGCTTCGGCGGGGCAAATAGCTGCTGGACGATTCGAACGGCAGGATCAGCAATGTGACGATGGCCGCAACGAGGAAGCCCCATGCACAGTCCACGATGGCCGTGCGTGTGGTGCCGACGCTCCAGTCGAGGCCGTCGAGGTTCCATGTGGCAGCCACGGCAGCGATGACGCCGACCATTTCGCCGAACGCCTGCCCTTTACCACGCCACGAATCGGCGCGGTCGCGGAATTTGTCGGGAATGCGTTCGCCGAACGCGGCGGCGAACGGTATGGCGACCATCGCATAGCCAATCTGCGCGAGCAGCCAGAAGAACACGGCCAGTGGAAGAATTTCGGCGGTGGCCATGATGGCTACCGCAGCCGCCGTAAGCACGCTGCCGCCGATGATCCACGGCGTACGGCGGCCGAAGCGGCAGTAGGAATGGTCGGATGCCACCGCGATCACCGCGTTCATCACAAACGTCAGCACGAAGCCCGCGATGGTAAGCAGAGCAAGGTTGCACGAGCTGTTCAGGCCGTTGGCCGGGGTCAGTCCGCTAGTGCCGTCGACGGCAGTGAGACGGCAGACGAATTGCGGCATGAGCACGGTGTTGAGCGCCGCGAGCGGCACGTTGAACAGCATCGAGCCGAGCGCGAAACCGGCAGTAAGACGGTTGGCTTGCGATTTGGTTGGCTTAGTGCCGTCCGGCGCGGTCATCGGGTCGCGCAGGTCAAGGAAGGACGATTCGAGGTTCGGCACGGCCGCATCGAGATGCGCGGCGGCGGTGAGAGGCGCGCCACCTTCTGCGGCGATGCGCGCGACCTGCGTTTCGGGACGCTCGTTGGAGGCTTCCGGCACACGCGGGTGCTGCTGCACCGACAGCCGGCGCATGGCCGCCTTCGCTTCGGGAGTCAGGGTCTTCTCATAATCGGGACGATCGTCGATGCCGGGGCGGATGAACACCTGGCCGGGCAGCGGTTGCGGCTTGAATTCGTTATTCTGATTGTCTTCGGTCATATCTGCTGTTTTCTTAGCTTTTCTGCTTCATCTCACATGCGGGTCATGCGCATACCATGCTACGCACGTATCCGAATCGCAATGCATACAAAAAATGCCCGAACGCACTGCGACAGCGCATTCGGGCGATTCGTCAACGCAACTTACGATAGCAACACGTCCAGCCACCGCCGCCGGTACGGCAGACGGCTATGGAACGGACGGCGCGCAATCGCAAGAAAAACAGGCGTCAGGCGGCGACCGGCGGATTGGCGATCAGGTCGTCGGAACGGTGGGCGCCGGCTGCGTCCTCCCATTCCAGCGTGGCGACCGGTGTGGTGTTCTCGACGCCCAGACCGCGCTTCGGTTCGAAGGTCAGCGTGGCCTGCGTGGTGGCGCCGCGCCAGGTGAAGCTGATGGAATCGTCGCCGTCGGTGGTGTACGAGAACGTGCCGTCGAAGGCGTCGAGCTCGTTGCGGAACTTGGCTAGGGCGTTGAGGGCCTTGACCACCGGACGCTTGAGGTTCTCGTCGATCTCCTCGGTGGAGTAGTAGTGGCGGTTGATGTCACGGCCGTTGTTGGTCTTGCGCAGCAGCTCCATGTCATTGCGGCCGGCGAGCGCGCCCACGTAGTAGACCTGCGGCACGCCCGGCAGGAAGAACTGCACGGCGCGGGCTGCGATGTAGTGCTGGTCGTTGCATCCGAGCGCCGAATAGTAGGTGCTGTTGACCTGGTAGAGGTCAAGGTTGGATGCCGCCGCGCCGGTTGCCGCCTGGGATTCGCCGTGGGTGTTGGCGTGGATGGTGTTGACCAGGTTGTCTACATCCTCGTCCGGCACGAGACCCTTGAGCGAGCGGTCGAGCTGGTCGGAGCCGATGTCGATCACGCCGATGCCGTCGTGCGTATCGAGCACGGTGACGGCATTGTTCGGACGGATGTCGGTCCAGTGGGCGACGGGCTCGACGTGGCCGGTGCTCAGCGCGTGCAGGAGCAGCGGCGGCAGGGCGAAGTCGTAGACGCGGTCGACCTTGGATGCGATCTCGACCTGCTTCTTGTAGTAGGAGTGCACTTCGATGAGGATCTCCAGGCCGCGCTTCATGCCTTCCTCGCGCAGACGGGAGATGAGCTTGAAGGTCTTCGGGGTCATGAAGCAGCTGGTGCCGGCTTCCTTGGCACCATAGCCGACGGCATCGAGGCGGATGTAGCTGACATGGGAGGCGGCCATCTGGTCGAAGATGGACATGAGGTATTCCCAGCCCTTGTCGGAATCGGTGTCGATGTCCACCTGCTGCGGGGTGAAGCTGACCCAGACCAGACGGGTCTTGCCGGCGAACTTGTAGTGGGTGAACGGCAGGCCCGGGCGCGGGCGGTAGATGCCGGCCAGATCCTCTTCAGTGGCGCCGTTCGGGAAGACGGAGCTCATGGTGAGGAACATCGGATAGTACTCGGATTCCTCGCCCTTGGCGAGCACGTCCTGGAACTGCTTGGACTGCCAGCTCATGTGGTTGACGATGGCGTCGACCATGATGTCGTGGGTCTTGGAGAGTTCGGCCACGTCGTCCCAGCTGCCGAGGCGCGGGTCGACCTTGGTGTGGTCGATTGGGTCGAAGCCCGCGTCGGCGCCGTCGAACGGGGTGAAGAACGGCAGGATATGCACGCCGTCGTACACGCCGTCGAAACGAGTGCGCAGGATTTCGGTCATGGATTTGAGGGTTCCGTCGCCGAGACGGTTGGCGTAGGTGATGAGCTGCACCTTGTTTTTCATGGGACCTCCTTTGGCTCCGTTTCTATTCTGAACGAACCTGGGCTTCCGTTCCCGGGCTCTCGCTTCCGGGCGAGTTGGACGTTTCCTGACGTTTCCTGACGAGTTGGGTAACGTATCCGAAGTTCGCTCATTGTTGCATCGAACCGGTTCGATATTACCGCAACAAACCTCTTCGCACCAAAACCGCAACCCTCATCCGGGCGTGTCGAACCGGTTCGAACGCAACCACCCCATCCAACGCATCCCACCATCGCCCGAGTGTCCGATTCTCCAGAATCGGACAAACGAAGCATCGCAAACATACGCCGAGTGTCCGATTCTGCAGAATCGGACACTCAGACGGCATACGAAAGGCATGCGAAAGACAGACAGAGGCACGTGAAAGGCATGAGGAAGCGCGGCGGCTATTCCGCAGGCGACTGGCCATGACTGGCCACGACTAGCTATGGCTAGTTGACCAGCTAAAGGACTAGCGCTACTAGCGCTGAAGGACTAGCGGGTGGTGTCACCCAGCTTGAGGGTCACGGGGATGAGCACGCTCGGCTCGTACGGCTTGCGCCCATCCTCCCGTTGCGCCACCGACCCACCTTCACCGCTCTGCGCGATCGCACGGACGATGTGTCCGACTGCGACCTGCGCGATCTTCTCGAAATCCTGCGCCACGGCGGTCATCCTTATGCCGGCCAGATCGGTCAGATACGTGCCGTCGTACGCGATCACCTGCAGGTCTTGCGGAATCGAAATGCTCCGACGCAACGCCTCCCGCACACACAGCGCGGCGCCGATGTCGGAGCTGACCACGGCGTCGATGCCGTCCGGCTGCATACGGTTGAGCACATCGTTCACCGCATCCTTGTATCCCTGGAAATCCTGCACGTTTCCGGCTTCGACATACTCGTACCGCACGCCGGCCGCCTTGAGCTCCTGCTCCAGCGTGAGGTAATAGCGGATTGTGGGAAACGTCGTCTTGTGCAGGTCGAAATCGTCCAATTCGCCGCCACTTTGCGCCGCCAAATCGAAGAACTGCTCACGTGGTCCGCCGATCATCACCACATGTCGGGCACCGGTGTGGACCAACATGTGCGCCATCAGACGGCCGCCCTGTTCATGGTCGGAACCGATTGACGCGATGCCGTCCCCCAGCACGCGGTCGAACGCGACGACCGGCCTGTCGATGGACGTCCAGTAGTCGTTCGGATGCGTGGTGTGCGAGCAGACGATGATGCCGTCCATCATGCGACGGCGCAGCATGTCGACGTATTCGGCTTCGCCGTTCTCCGCGTCGGCCGTGGAGCACAGCATGGTGCGCAGTCCATGGGCGGCGAGCTCATGCTGCAGATGCGCGGTAAGGGTGGAGAAGAACGGGTGACGGATGGTCGGCACGATCACGCCGACCAGGTTCGTTCGATTCTTGTACAGATTGCGCGCCAGCTCATTGGGCACGTAGTTGAGTTCCTTCATGGCCGTCTTCACCCGCGAGCGCATGTCGTCGGACACGTATCCCGTCTTGTTGACCACCAATGAGACGGTGCTCAGCGACACCCCGGCCTTCTTCGCCACATCACGCATGCCAACCATTGTTTCGCCCCTTTTTTCGCATGCCGACATAAACAAAATTGACGCACCCCACTTTAGCAAAAGTCGAACAGTTCGACATGGAAATCGCGTTTCCTTTCTTCAAAAACCATCGCAAAAACACGCTGCGCTCTTCCATCGAATGCCATCGTATTCGGGAGGCCATCATGTCCACACGCCGGTCGTATACGATTGGTTGCATCCGGCTTCCGTATACGATCGGCCACACACGAAAGGGTGGTGCGACGCTTGCGATTACCGCTTGCACCGCACCACCCTTTCCATCGCTTCGCCCACATCGATATGCCGTTCCTTCAATCAGGCAAATCAGGCAAATCCACCAGACAAGCAGGCACTTCAATCAGGCAAATCAGACCTTCGGCACGGAGCCTTCCTGGGAATGGTCGAAGACTGGCTTGTTGTCCGCATCGTATTTGTAGACGCCGATGGAGGCCGAGCTTGGGTCATGCGCGTCGTTGAACGCGCCGATGGAAGTCTGGCCTTGGTATTGGATATCCTTGCCGTCCTTCAGCAAGGCGAGGCAGGCCTTGTACGAATCGCACTTCTCGCCCTTGGTGGAGCCGGAGACAGCCATGAGGTTCTTCTGCACGGTTGCGCCATCCGTGGCTCCTCCCTTCTGCGCGGCGAGCGCGGCCAGCACGATGGCGTCGTAGGTTTCGGCGGTGTAGGTGAAGTCGGTGACCTTGGCATTGAAGGATTTGACGTTCTTCTGGAATTCCTCGGTCGGGTGGGCTCCCGGAATGGTGCCGGTGGAGCCTTTGAGTAGACCCGCTTCGAAATCGGAGGAATGGTCGACGGTGTTGCCGTCGGTCATGTACAGCTTGTGGGTGTCAATGCCTTGGGCCGCGAGCTCCTTGACGAGTGGCACGGTCTGATCGAAGGCGATGACGAGCACCGCGTCCGGATTGGTAGCCTTGATGGCGGTGACCATCGAGGAGAAGTTCGTCTCGGTCGGGTCGAAGGTATCCTTCTCGCCGTAAACCACCTTCACGCCGGCGTCCTCCACGGTTTTGACGACCACGTCACGCAAGGATGTGCCGTATTCGTCGTTGAAGACCGCGACGGCGAGGTTTTTCACGCCGTCCTGGGCGATGATCTGGCCGAGGACCGCGCCTTGCACGGTATCCGGCGGGATGGTGCGGAAGAAGTAGTCGTTGAGGCCGGAGAAGGCCGTGGATGTGGCTCCCGAGGAAATCATCGGCACTTTGGCGGAGGTGACCTGCTTGTAGGTGTTCTTGACCACGGAGCTGGATGGAGGACCGACCACGACGGAGGGGTTCTTGGCGAGCACCGACTGCGCGGACGAGGTGTTCTGGTCGGCATGGTCGGCGTCCGACGTGTCGGCGGAGGTGATTTCGATGTCCTTGCCGAGCACGCCGCCGGCCGCGTTGATGTCCTTCTGCGCGAGCTTCATGGTGGCGATGTTGGCCGGTCCCAGATAGGCCATGGAACCGGTCAGGGGAAACAGGCCGGCCGCCATGAATGTGCCGGACGACTTGGACGATCCGCTGGAAGCCGAATCGGACGAGGACCCGGTGGCCGTGCCGGACGAACCGCAGCCGGCCATCATCATCGTCAATGCCGCAACGGCTGCGGTGATCGTAATAATCGTTGTATTCGAATCCTTCTTGGAAGTGAATGCACGCATCGTAAGCTCCTCTCTTTGCTGCGATCTCGCCGCTCGGTGCGGTTCGAACGCGAATACGTGCCCGGATACGGAAAACCGCGGGAAAGCGCTCGAGCAGCTTTTGGCTGGATTGGTGGATTCCCGCGGTTTGGTTATGCGCTATGGGTTTGCGCAACGATGGGGTTATGCGCTATGCGGCTGTCGGTATGGTTGTCGACCGATGCAGACGGCGACCGATATGACGGCAGCCACTACGGACGGCAGCCGCATTGCGCCGGATATCGCATCACTCGGACGGCACATCACCGGACTGGGTGTGGTCGAACACCGGTTTGTTGTTGCCGTCGAAGGTGTAGATGCCGATGTTGGCCGAGCTCGGATCGTTGTTCTTGTTGAACGGGCCGATGCCGGTCTGGCCTTGGTATTGGATATCCTTGCCGTCCTTCAGCAAGGCGAGGCAGGCCTTGTACGAATCGCACTTCTCGCCCTTGGTGGAACCGGAGACGGCCGCCATGTTGGCTTGGATGGTCTTGCCGTCGGCACTGCCGCCCTTCTGCGCGGCGAGTGCGGCGAGGATGATGCCGTCATAGGTCTCGGCGGCGTATGTGGTGGTGTTCTTCAGGTCCACGCCGGTGGATTCGAGGCGCTTGACGAACTCGTCGGATGGGTTGACGCCCGGGATGGTGCCCTTGGATCCCTTGAGCAGGCCGGCATCGAAATCGGAGGAGTAGTCGGAGGTGTTGCCGTCGACGAAGTACAGCTTATGCATGTCCACTCCGGCTGAGGCGAGCGCCTTCAGCAGCGGCTCGGTCTGGTCGAAGGCGATGACGAGCGTCGCGTCCGGATTGGACGCCTTGATGGCGGTGGCGATTGAGGAGAAGTTTGTTTCGGTCGGATCGAAGGTATCCTTCTCGCCATAGACGATGTCGACGCCCGCGTCGCTGGCGGTTTTGACGATCGTGTCACGCAGGCCGGTACCGTATTCGTCGTTGAAGACCGCGACGGCGAGCTTCTGCACGCCATCCTGGGCGATCAGGCTGCCCAGGACGGCGCCCTGCACGGTATCGGGGGCGACGGTACGGAAGAAGTAGTCGTTGAGGCCGGAGAAACTGGCGGAAGTGGCTCCCATCGACAGCATCGGAACACCTTGCGAAGTGATGGATTTATAGGTGTTCTTGACTACGGAGCTGGAAGCCGGACCGATGATGAACGACGGGTTCTTGCTCAGCACGGATTGGGTGGCGGATGTGTTCTGGTCGGCATGGTCCGCATCGGACGTGTCGGCGTCCACGGTGGTGACTTTGTTGTCAAGCACGCCGCCCGCATCGTTGATATCCTTAACGGCCAGCTTTTCGGCGGCCAGTTCAGGCGGGGCCAGATAGGCCAGAGAGCCGGTTTCCGGCCACAGACCGCCAAGCACGAATTTGGTGGTCTTGGCACCGGAAGACGATCCCGAACCGCTTGACGATCCTTCCGACGAACTGGACGAACCGCAGCCGGCGAGCGCCATGACAGCGGCCGCCACCATGGCGGTGGCCGCGACGCCGATCTTTCTTATGCTCTTCATTTGAATCACCGTTTCCTCTCTTGGCTCCGCTTGCTGCCGAGCCCTTGGTGACGATCATCGAGATAGGTTGCTCGAATATCTTGAATCGCACTATAAGCGGCGAGAAAACCGATCGTGTATGCGTGAAGTTAATCAAAGATGAAGCCCGAAAACTGTTGGAAACACAAGGATTTGCACCCGTTTTCAGGCATGGAGGAACCGCCGGCGAGGCATTCCCTTCGGGGGTGCCCCGTCGACGGCGAACGCGACCCTTTACCTGCCTTCCTCCTGGACCTCTTCTTCCAGGTTGCCCAAGTACAAAGAAACGACCTTCGGATCGTTCATCAAATCGCGTCCTTTGCCGGAATACGCGTTGCGGCCTTGGTCGAGGACATAGCCGCGATCGCAAATCTGCAGGCATCGGCGGGCGTTCTGTTCGACGATGACCACGGAGACGCCTGCCTTATTGACCTGGCGCACGCGAATGAAAGTCTCATCCTGCAGCATCGGGGACAGGCCGGCGGAAGGCTCGTCGAGCAACAGGACGGAAGGTTTCATCATGAGCGCGCGGGCCATGGCCACCATCTGTCGTTCGCCGCCGGAAAGCTGGCCTGCGAGCTGGTTCTTGCGCTGGCCGAGCTTGGGGAAGATGGAACACACGTAGTCGAAACGCTCATCGAACAGTTTCGGCGCCTGGAATGCGCCCATGTGCATGTTTTCCGCAATGGTCAGGCTGGGGAAGACGTTTTCGGTCTGGGGCACGAAGCCGACGCCACGGGAGACGAGCTTGTCGGCGCGCAGGTTGGTGATGTCCTCACCCTTGAGCAGAAGCTTGCCGGAATGGATGCGAACCAGGCCGAACAAGGATTTGAGCAGTGTTGACTTACCGGCGCCGTTCGGACCGATGATGCCGACGATCTCGCCTTCGTGCAGGGTCAGGGAGGCTCCGTTGAGGATGTTCACGCCGGGAATGTAGCCGGCCACCAGGTCCACCGCGTCAAGCAGCGGTTCGCCGGCAGGCTCGCCCACATGGATTTGCGCGCGAGTCAACGGCCGCTCCCCGGCCCTTTGCTCTCCAGCCCCTTGAATGTCCGATTCGGCAGAATCGGACACGTGAGCCACCGAATGTACCGTCCGAACGTCCGATTCTGGAGAATCGGACAAACCCGCTGCCGGAATGGCCATGCCAGCCGCACCCCCAGCCACACCAGCCACGCTTGCCTTGTCACCCATCTCAAGCCTCCTTCAAATCTTCCAGCACGGAATCGTCACCCAAATCCACATTGGCGTGCGCACCCAGATACGCATCGATCACTGCCGGATCATTCATCACGCTCTTCGGCTGTCCTTCGGCCACAATCTTGCCTTCGGCCATCACGGTGACCCAGTCGGCGATATGGCGAACCATGTTGATGTCGTGCTCCACGAACAGCACCGTGGTGCCTTCCTCTCGCAGCGCCATGATGTGGTCGAGTAGCGATTGCTTCAACGCCGGGTTGACGCCGGCCATCGGCTCGTCCAGCATGACCAGCTGCGGATCCGACATCAGCGCACGGGCCATTTCCAGCAACTTGCGTTGGCCGCCGGAAAGCGCGCCCGCATAATCGTCCTTCTTTTTGATCAGCAGGAACCGTTCCAGCAACGCCTCCGCCTTTTCGATGTTCGCCTGCTCCTGCTTCTTCCACATACCGGGGAACAGCGCGCGGAACATGCCTTCGCCCGGCTGCACGGGGGCACCGAGCAGCATGTTGTCCAACACGGTCAGCCGGCTCATCACCTTGGTCAGCTGGAACGTGCGCACCATGCCCATGCGCGCCACTTTCTCAGGCTGCACGTGGGCCATGTCCTTGCCGTCGAACTGCCATGTGCCGGTGTTCGGCGTATCGAAACCGGTCATCAGATTAAAGAACGTGGTTTTGCCGGCGCCGTTCGGTCCGATCAACGCGGTGATGCCGTGGCGTTCGATTTCGAAGTGGCTGACGTCCACGGCGGTCATGCCGCCGAATTTGCGGGTCACGTTGTCGGCCACCAGAATCGGGTCGGGTTTGTGCACGCCCGGCTTGTTCTCCACGAATTTCAGATCATCGGTGACTTTGTCCCGATAGGCGGTGGAGATCAGGGTCTCACCTTCCGGCGCTTTGGTGGCCCATTTGGTCAGGTCTTGGAACGGCACTCCCGGCTGCACTCCGGATGGGCGCTGCACGGTGGTCGGAGTATTCGTTGTATCAGGCATGGAAAGCCAACTCCTTTCGGTCGCCCAACAGGCCTTGCGGTCTGAAAATCACCAGGCACATCAGCGCCACGCCGACGATCACCCAGCCGAGGGCTTCGATCTGGTTGGAAGAGATGAGGGTTTCGGGAACGGTGTTGCGCATGACCTCCTTGACGAAGGTGAGCAGCACCCACAGCACGCAGGAGCCGAGCACCGGTCCGAGAATCGTGGCCGCGCCGCCCAACAGCAGAATCGTCCACACATAGAAGGTGACGGTACGACCAAGCGAATCTGGCTGCACGGAACGCGGCAGAACGAAGATGATGCCCGCGATCGCGCCAAACAGGCCACCCAGAATCAGCGATTCCATCTTGTACTTCGTTACCGGCTTGCCGAGCGAGCGAATCGCATTCTCGTCCTCTCGAATGCCCTTGAGCATGCGGCCCCACGGCGAATGGAACCAACGCCAGCACAGCAGCGCCACAATCGCCACCAAAACCCAGGCCACGATGCGAAGCCACCAGGAATTGGCGATGTTGTTGCTGTACGTCCACAGCAGGAACGTGGTCGAGCCGTCCGGCAGCGGGGACAGCGATTCGAATTTTCCGGTGAAGTCCTGTGGCGAGATGCCGGCGGAACCGCCCGTGATCTTCGTCATGGCCGTCGACCTGCCGATGATGCGGATGATTTCCGCGGCGGCCAACGTGACCATGGCCAGATAATCGGGGCCGAGTTTCAACGTCGGTATACCGAGCAGCAGCGCGTAGATAACCGCGAGCGCGAGCGCCGCGCACACCGATGCGAACAGGTTGCAGCCCATCGACTGCGTGATGGCGAACCCGTAGGCGCCGAGGAGCATGAATCCGGCCTGGCCCATGTTCATCAGGCCCGTCATGCCGAAGTGGATGTTCAAGCCGATGGCGGCGAGCACGTATGCCGCCGTGGTGGGGGCGATGAGCTCGCCCGCCGCGTTGGAGATGATTGTCATGATGTCCATATGGATCAGCCCACCCTTTGTTGCTTTCCGAAGATGCCCTGCGGGCGCACCAGCAGAACGATGATGAGGATTGCCAGCGCGCTGGCGTAACGCATATCGTTGGGAATGACGAGCGAGCTCATGTCCGCCACGATGCCGATGACCAGCGAACCGATCAACGCGCCGTTGGCCGTGCCGAGGCCGCCAAGCGTCACCGCGGCGAACATCAGCAGGATCAGGGTCGCGCCGGTGTTCCAGGAGATGCCGTTCAGGTAGACGCCGAGCAGCACGCCCGACAGGGCGGCCATCGCGCACGAGAGGATCCAGACCACACGGACCACCTGGTCCACGTTAATGCCGGATGCCGCGGCGAGCGCCGCATTGTCGGAGACCGCTCGTGTGGCGCGGCCAAGTCGTGTCTTGTAGAGGAACAGGGTGACGCCGACAATCACGCAGATGGCGATGAGTGCGGACAGCAGCGTCGGCATGTCGGTGGTGATCGGTCCGAGCTGGAAACTGTCCGGCACTGATTTGACGATGCCTTTGATGTCGCCGCCGAAGAAGAATTGGAATGTGTATTGCAACGCCATGGACAGGCCGATGGTGACGATCATCTGCTGCATGGTGCCGACGTGGCGTCTGCGCAGCGGCCCCCAGACGATTTCGTTTTGGATGAAACCTGTCAGCGCGCCGATGGCGATGGCGAAGATGGCGGAGACGACCAGCGGCATGTGCATCATCTGCGTGCCGACGTACGCCATAAGGCCGCCGAGCGTTACCTGCTCGCCATGGGAGAAGGACTGCAGTCCGGTGGTGCCGTACACGAGGTTCATGCCGACTGACATAAGTCCCAGCATCAGGCCGAAGATTATGCCGGAATACAGCTGCTGCCAGATGCGTTTGCCGATGTTGGAACTGCTTTTCCTGGCTGGCGATGGCGTGGCGGCCGTCGAACCGGCCGTACTGGACGTGGTCTTATCGCCATTTGCCGAACCGGACGCGGCGGAAGCGGCGGAATCACTGGCTTGGTCGAATCGGACGACGCCGCGTTGCTTGTCGAAGCTGGCTTTCTTGATCGTCACCGTCGCGCTGCTGGCCTTCAAGCCGTGTTCTTGTGCGACGGAATCGTCGATGGTGACGGTGTAGTCGCCGTCATCGGCAACGGAGAAAGCCCATTTGCCATCGGCCGTGGTCTTGGTCTCCGCCGTTTCCTTGCCGGACAGTTTGATGGTGACGTCCGCGATCGGCTTCTTGTCGGCGTCCTGCAGGATGCCGTTGACACAGCCGTTGCTGGCGGTCGGATTGCATTCGTTCACGGCCTTCGCACCGGAATCGGCAGCGAACGCAGTGGAGGAGGGAAGTATGAAAAGCATCGAGAGAACGGCAAAAAACGCGTATATCATGGCGATTCCCGATCGACGATGCCGTATGGAATACGTTACGGCTGTCATTGGTTTTTCCTCTCTTGTTGTCTTCACAACGTAGGAGAGGAAACAGCGTATGCGGTTGCACTCAGATTTCTTTCACGTTACCCGAGACCGTCTGTGTAACGCGAAAATTACGCGCATCTGCCGTGCGGCTACTGGACGTTTGCTAGGCGGCTACTGTACGTAACGCCATGCGCGAGCTATGCGTGCGCTATACGTGCGCTACGAGCGCCCGCCCAACAATGCGATGCCGAAACCAATCGCAACGCAGGCCAGAGGCACCAAAACCGTGGCGGCGCCGTAGCCCGCGGCCATGGCGAAGCGACGTTTGCGAATCAGCGACAGCACCTCGTTGAGCGCCGTGGAAAAGGTGGAGAATCCGCCGAGGAATCCCACGACGAACGTCATGACCGTTTCCATATCCACGGATTGGGAGTAGTACGACATCATGGCAATGCCCGCGCACAGGGAGGCGACGCCGTTGATGACGAGCGTGGCCAGCGGGAAACCGTGCTTGCCGGCGCGGTTCCAGCTGCGTTGAATCGACACGTCAAGCACGTAGCGGGCCATGGCTCCGATGCCGCCGAACAGGCAGATCATCCATATCATCAGCGCACCTCCCCTGTGATCGGATCGGCGACGAGCGGAATCTGCGCGGTGATCGGTTTGGGCTCGAAGCTCGGCGGATTGTCGGTTTGCTGCGATTGCGACGGGGCAGGCTGGCTGGGTTGGTGGGGCTGCGCGGGTTGCTCGGATTGCGGTGTTTGTTGGGAGTGCGGCGTTTGCTGAGGTTGCGGTATTTGTTGAGGTTGCACGGGACGCTCGGACTGTGCAGGCTTTTCGGAATACGCGGACCGTTCGGATTGTGCTGGTTGTTCAGGTCGTGCGAACCATTCCGGCTGTTTGGACTGTTCAGACTGTAGCAGGTCGGCCCGCTGAGGAGCCGTTTGGCTGTCATGCGCCATCGGTTGCGGCTCGCTCGAAGCCTGTGATTGCAGACGCGATGACGATTGCGATTGTGACGGCGATGACGACAAGCCCTGCAGCTGCGGAACCGATAGTTGCGGGATATCCAATTGCGGAACCGGCAATCGGAGGATATCCCGTGAAACATCACGTGAAACCTGCTGCTGAACTGAATCGGCGTGCGTAACGGATGGAAGTTCCGTATTCGCCAAGGAATCTGTACGAGATGATTCGGCCTGGTTGAATGAATCGAATCGAATCGGCGTAATTGACATGTCATCTGCGGATTGGGGGAACCGCGTGCCCTGCGTGGAATCGCCGGCAACCGCCGTGACCTGCGGCACCTGTCCGGTCTGCGCGGCCTGCTGAGCAATCTGCGCGGCCTGCTGAGCGGTCTGTGCCGCCTCAAGAGCCGCCTGCGCAGCGGAATGCGCAGCATCCGCCACTTTCACATGGCGCACGCCATGCCCACCCTGAGTGTCCGATTCTGGAGAATCGGACATCTGAGACTGCCGGACGTTACTGTGAATGTCCGATTCTCCAGAATCGGACACAGAAGCACTGGCAAGCGCGGCACGAACCCGCTTGCGGGTGCCATGCGACGTCACGACCCGCATCAGCGCCATACCGGCGGCCGACGCAATCAAACCGCATACGAAACTTGCCGCGAGATAGCCAAACGCAGCCGCGAATCGCTGTTCATGCAGTCCTTCCATGGTTTCCAACATCACGCCGGACATCGTCGAAAGACCACCAAGGAAGCCCAGCCCCACACCGCGGCTGACGACTTGACGCACCCTGCGACGAAGCCACGACGCGGTCGCCATGTATTCGACCAGCATCGCAAACAGAAAACAGGCGACCATATTCGAAACGAACGTGCCCACAACGAACGGCGTTCCGCCGATGGACGGCATCAGCATGTCCAAAACGCGCCGGCAGCCGACGCCGAAGAAACCACCGGCGAACACCACGACATACATCACCATGTCGGCGAGCGGATTAAACCGCGCCTGCACGCGTTTCATCGGCGCAAGCGGAATCTGAGGCGGATTCTTCGACGCGGCAGCACCGGATGGGCGGACGCCCGCATGAGCCACTTCTTTGATGTCGATCGATTGCGTAGCGGGATTCGGTTCCGTGCCCGCGTTCACCTCCACTGGGCCGTCCTCCGTTTGCCGTTTTTGCGATTCCATTACGCTCCCCTGTATTGGCCATGCGGCGGACAGCGTTGTTCCGCCCAGAGGCCGTGCAACAACGAGCTGGCCGCAGTTGCCGCCTTCCTAACCCAGACAAGTTTACACGTTGGCTCAACCCGCCCACCCTGAATGTCCGATTCTGGAGAATCGGACACTTAAGCCCCGCAAAACACACACCGAGTGTCCGATTCGGCAGAAACGGACACGCAGACTCCAAAACCTGTACCCCATATGTCCTTTTCTCCAGAATCGGACATTCAGGCAACGCATCTGCTACCCCATGTGTTCGATTCTGGAGAAATGGACACTTAGGCCTTACAAACTACACGACGAATGTCCGAATCGGCAGAATCGGACATTCAGGCAACCCGCATATGACCTCACGCGTCCGATTCTCCAGAATCGGACATTCGGGATAATAGGTGGGTTGGGACGCAACGAGGCAATAAGGCTGAGAGCCACTGGAACGTTGAGGGACGCCAGCAGACCGAGCGTCAGCGCCACAAGGTCACGATCGAGCAAAATCACACACACCACAAGGTCACAATCAAGCAAAATCACGCATCGCACAGGGCGCGCATCGCGAGCCGTGCGTCGCTTTCATTCTCACCGCTGAACAGCACGACCAGATAATCGCCCGCACGCAGCCGCGTATCGACGCGTGGCACCATCTGCCGTTCTCCTCGGCGCAGGCCGATAAGCAGGCAGCCGGACGGCCATCGCACGTCACGCACCAGCTTGCCGTCCGCGATCGCCCCCATTTCCAGCGGAAGCTCCATAATGCCGCGATCCACATGGCTGACGACCGCCGTCGTGCCGCCTTGCGCACGTATGTACCGGTCCAGCAGTTCGCCGTAAATCGGTTTCGTACGGAGCAGATCGGAAACCAGCAATGCGATGAACGCGACGGCCGCGACCGGCAGCATGTGCGTCAACGTGCCGGACATTTCCACGGCCAACAGAATCGAAGTGATTGGAGTTTTCACGGACGCCGACAGCGTGCCGGTCATCACGCACACCGCGAAAATCGCCACGGAACCGGACGGCAGCCAACCCAGCTGGCGCAACGCCTGGCCGCAGATGCCGCCGGCGAGCGATCCGACCGCGAGAATCGGCATGAAAATACCTCCGGGCGCACCTGAGCCGAAGCTCGTGGACGTGAACAGCACCTTGACCAGAAACAGCAGGCACAGCATGCCCAGCCCGATACGCGCATGCTCGGCCATGTCAATCAGGTTCGATCCGCCGCCAAGCACGTCAGGCAGCCAAATGCCGACCGGCAACGCGATCGCGATCGCGATCATCGGACGGCTCCACGCAGGCAACCTGCCATACAACGTCTGGAATCCAAGCAGCGAACGGTTCATCAGCGAACCGACCAGACCGGCCACCAATCCCAACGGAATCAGCCACACATACTCGTCAAGCGGAAGCTGGCCGATATCGCCGAAATCAAGCACGGGACGTAGGCCGAAACAGTATTTCGACACGAAATCGGCGGTGAGCGACGCGGCGGTGGCTCCCATCAGAATCGCAGGAGAGAAACTGCGATGCACCCCCTCCAAAGCGAACATCATGCCGGACAGTGGAGCACTGAACGCAGCGGAAAGACCAGCGGCGGCGCCGGCGGTGACCAGATAGTGCTCCTGCACATCCTCGCGCTTCCCGCCACGCAGCCGGTGGGAAAGAAACTGAGCGCCCGAAGCTCCAATCTGAATGGACGGGCCTTCGCGGCCAAGCGACAGTCCGAACAGCGAACCGAGCAGACCGCCGACGAAACGCACCGGAAGAATCGTCTGCCATCGCATTTTCAGACCGCGCATCACCACGCCGTTGGTCTGCGGAATGCCGCTGCCGCCGGCCATCGGCTCTTTTTTGACCATCCATGCGATCGCTAACGCGGCCAATACCGCGGCCAGCGCCCATGGCGCGACGAGCCAAGGGGTTTCGCGAATCCGCGCATACACCCAGCGGGCGGTTTCGGTGCCGTATTCGATGCCGAGACGGTAGGCGACGACAAGGAAACCGGAAATCAGCCCTACAACGACGCCGGCCCCCGCCATCTTCCATTTCAGATGGTCGAATCGAGGAACCAGCTTGTCAATGGATGAGGTCGGGGGCACAACGTTCAGTCGGGGCACAGCGCTCAGTCACAACCTTCAGTCATAACGTTCAGCCGAGGCGCAACGTCTAGTCACAAACGCTTAGTCAATCAGCGAATGAATCTGGATGATGTGGTCGCGCTGCGGGCCGGTGCCGATCACGGAAATACGGCAGCCGGACAGCTCCTCGAGACGCTTGACGTAATCCTGGCAGGTCTTCGGCAGGTCGTTGAAATCGTGGACCTGGGAAATATCCTCGGACCAGCCCGGCATGGACTCGTAAATCGGCTTCGCGACGGTGAATTCGGCCTGGTCGGTCGGCATATCGTCACGACGTTCGCCGTTGACGTCATATGCCACGCACAGCGGAATCTCCTTCAGGCCGGTGAGCACGTCGAGCTTGGTGAGCACGATGTCGGTCAGGCCGTTGACCTGAGCCGCATAACGATTGACGACCGCATCGAACCAGCCGCAACGACGCGGACGGCCGGTGGTCACGCCATACTCGTGGCCCTGGGCGCGCAGCCAATCGCCTTCCTCACCGAACTGCTCGGTCGGGAACGGGCCTTCGCCCACGCGGGTCACATACGCCTTGGCAACGCCGATCACACGGTTGATCTTGGTCGGACCGACGCCGGTGCCGGTGCAGGCGCCGCCGGCGGTCGGGTTGGAAGAAGTCACGAACGGATAGGTGCCGTGATCCACGTCAAGCATGGTGGCCTGGCCGCCTTCGAACAGCACGGTCTTGCCCTCGTCGAGCGCCTTGTTGAGCACCAGCGACGTGTTGGCCACGTACGGCTTGAGGCGTTCGCCCAGCTTGAGCAGCTCGTCGGTGGTTTCGTCCACGTCAATCGGACGACGGTTGTACAGCTTGACGAGCATCTGGTTCTTCTGATGCAGGCTGGCCTCGACCTTGTCATGCAGATGGTCCGCATTGAACAGGTCGTGCACGCGGATGCCCACACGGTTGATCTTGTCGGCGTACGCTGGGCCGATGCCACGGCCGGTGGTGCCGATCTTGTGCTTGCCTAGGAAGCGCTCGGTCACCTTGTCGAGCACGCGGTGATACGGGGCGATGATATGCGCACTTTCGCTCACCAGCAGTCGGGAGCAGTCCACGCCACGGCTTTCAAGACCGTCGATCTCCTCAAACAGCACTTCCGGGTCGACCACCACGCCATTGCCGATCACGGGGGTCGTCGTCGGGCTGATGATGCCGGAAGGCAGCAAATGCAGCGCGTACGATTCGTCACCGACCACCACGGTATGGCCGGCATTGTTGCCGCCGTTGAAACGTGCCACGTAGTCGACCTTGGTACCGATCAGATCGGTCGCCTTACCTTTGCCTTCGTCGCCCCACTGAGCGCCAATCAACACGATTCCCGGCATAACACACCTCCACGATGTCGCCTTGTTTCCGCCGAAAACAGCGTACCGTGAGCCCTCTACTGCGCAGTGGCGGAATTGCGGCGGCAGGCGGTGCGGAGCCGAACCATGCGAAACCGAACCATGCGAAGCCGACAAGACGGACCGTGCCACACGTGCTCGGTCGGGTCACGCTATGCAGATGCCCGCATCACTCCCCCACCATTCCCACACCACGAGTGTCCGATTCTGCAGAAACGGACATTCAAAATACCCACGAACGCACTTCGCGTGTCCGATTCTGCAGAAACGGACACGCGGCTATGGAAAGACCACAGAGGACCACGGAATCGTCCGAATCCCAAACCACACCGCGCAACCCGACCACCCGTCGCGTCACGCAACAGCGGCATAATGGAGGCATGACTATCGCAACACCTGAACGTTATGCCGAGATGCTGGATGCCGCGCGCCGTGGCGGATACGCCTATCCTGCAATCAACGTGACGAGCACGCAGACGCTGAACGCCGCGCTGCAGGGCTTCGCCGAAGCGGAATCCGACGGCATCATCCAGGTGTCCGTAGGCGGATCGGCCTACTTTTCCGGCCAAAGCGTGAACGATCGCGTGGTCGGGTCGCTCGCATTCGCCGCGTTCGCACACGAAGTGGCTGCGCGCTATCCGCACATCACCGTCGCACTGCACACCGACCACTGCGCCAAACAGTATCTGGACGAGTGGGTTCGGCCACTGCTCGCGCACGAGGCGGAGCAGGTAAGTCGCGGCGAGGAGCCGACGTTCCAATCGCACATGTGGGACGGCTCCACCGTACCGCTGGAGGAGAATCTCGACATCGCCGAGGAATTGCTCGACAAGTCGGTGAAGGCGCACACCGTGCTGGAAATCGAAATCGGCGCGGTCGGCGGCGAAGAGGACGGCCATTCCGCGGAAATCAATGAGAAACTGTACTCCACGCCCGCCGACGGTGTGCGCGTGGCGGAACGACTGGGATTGGGCGAGCGCGGTCGCTATATGGCGGCGTTCACGTTCGGCAACGTGCATGGCGCGTACAAGCCGGGCGTCGTGCAGTTGCGTCCGAAACTGCTACGCGACATCCAGACGGAAGTTTGGAACGCGGCGCATGACGGGCGATTGGCCGGCTCGACCACCGGTTCCGATGTGCTGCGCGATATGCCGGAAGGCAAGCCGTTCCCTCTGGTATTCCACGGCGGCTCCGGGTCCACGCCTGCCGAAATCGCGGAGGCGGTGAGCTACGGCGTGGTCAAGATGAACATTGACACGGATACGCAGTATGCGTTCTCGCGTGCGATCGCCGGACACATGTTCCGCAATTACGATGCGGTTTTAAAGATCGACGGCGAGGTTGGCAACAAGAAGCTGTACGACCCGCGTTCGTGGGGACGTGAGGCCGAGACTGCGATGGCCTCGCGCGTGGTTGAGGCGTGCCAGCAGCTGGGTTCAGCCGGGCGCGCGTTGAAGTAGGTTTCTGGGTCTCGTTTTATCCACGCGAAGTGCGGCTGCGGGATTCCATGCCGCTTTTCTTGTGACACTTGCGATGTCGACATGGCTGCATGGCATTTGCACGGCGCATACGGCGCAGGTACGGTGCTCGCGTGTCCGATTCTGGCGAATTGGACACGCGAGCACCTTTTTCATACGCTTGTGTGTCCGTTTCTGCAGAATCGGACACGCGAAATCGGGCGGAACGAATCGAAAGCTCAGGAACGTCGCGAAAACCACACGTTAATCAACGAGCCAGTCACAACGAGCGCCACACCAATCCAGAACGGCATACCCAACGCCACGCCCAGCAACAACGTGCTGGATGCCGTGGAAAAAATCGGGGTCGCATACGAGCCGATCGCCAACGTCTCCATACTGCCGTAAAGCATGCCATACCCCCAGCAAGCGTAGCCTCCGGCAATCGAAAGAGCGCACGCCAGCAGAGCCACATATCCGCCGATGCCGGGAGCCGTCGCAGGCAGACCGTCGCCCGAAACGAAATGGATAATCCACAGCACGACGGCGACACAGCAGAAGAAAATCGTCGTCCCGTCGTATCCGTCGGACATCGACGGCGTCGTGCTCGCGTAAATCGCCCAGATAAAGGCGCCGGCAAGTGCTAGCACGTATGGTAGGGGGTTGCTGGCGATATTGGAGACCGCTTCCTGCACATTCAGGGTCTCACCGCCGACCGCCATCGCCACACCGACGGTGGCGACGACCGCTCCCGGAATCGCCTTGATGACCGCACCGTGTTTACGTGACATGGCGGCGGTCATCAGCACAAGCAACGTCGGCCACAGGTAGTTGACGAGGCTGACTTCCACGGATTGCGCGTTCGTTGTGGCCAGACCGATTGCCAGCGAAATCGACGATTCGTACGCGATGAACATGGCGCCGCCGAGGATGAGATATTTGCGTGGCGCCTGACTGATCGGCTTCGGGCGACGTACGATGAACAGTAACACGCCACCGACGGTATAGATGAGCGCCGATCCGAGAGTGGCACCGAATGATTCGGAAACGAGGCGAACGAGGCCAGCCATGAATCCCCACAGCACGATCGCGGCAAGGCC
>NZ_JBNMKH010000029.1:0-25063 GCF_050874245.1 Bifidobacterium sp.
GGCGTGCCGCCGAGGCCGCTGCCCTCATGCGTGCAGAACGGGTAGATGGTCTTGCCGTTCCAATCGCGGCCTTCCAGGAAGGTGTAGACGGGCATCGGCGCGTCACCCCACCACATCGGG
Source organism: Bifidobacterium sp. (assembly GCF_050874245.1). GTDB lineage: Bacteria > Actinomycetota > Actinomycetes > Actinomycetales > Bifidobacteriaceae > Bifidobacterium. The sequence continues at coordinate 121 of NZ_JBNMKH010000029.1, forward strand.
TAGCCGAGATAGATGGTGGTCGCCTTGTCGAGCGCGTCGATGTCGCCCTTGAGGGTGATGCGCGGGCGGGCGTTTGTCCGTTGCTCCTGTTGTGCCTCGACGGTGGTCTCGTCGTAGACTGCCGGGTACGCCTCATCGCGCACGATCTCGGCGATCGGCGCACCGGCCGCCTGCGCGATCGCCCCGGCCAGTTTCGCCGTATTGCCGGTCTTCACCGTGCCCACGCCGTAGTTCTCTCCGGCGCGGGAGAAATACACCACTACTGCCATGTCATTGCCTTTCCTGTCTGGTGTGTTTGTTGTCCTCGAAGTATCGGAATCGTGGGATCGGGTCGTATCGTCCAAGCCGGCTGCTTGCCTGTCGTGCTCCCGCAGCCGCCGAGGCGAGCATGGCGGTGTAGATGCAGGCGGCTGCGATTTTTCGGATGCGCATTCTTCTCCTTGGATATCGGATCACTCGGATCGATCGTCGGCTGACGCGAACGAAGTGACGGTTCTGAGATCCTCGATGACGCGTTTCGGTTGGATGGATAATGGGAAGTTCTCCTCGTCATGCGCGCCGTCGAGTGAACCGGACGGGTCGGCTTCGAGCGCGGCGAACAGCGGATTGAGGGAGTCTTGGGCGGGACCGTGCCGCGACACCAGCTCCAAGGTTTTGCGGTTCGCGGATTCGCAGCCGAGTGATGCGACCAATACCTGCGCTATCTGGCGGCGCGAGACCACGCCGTCGCGCGGGTCGGCGTACCGGTGCGTGTCGCCCTGCAGAAAGACGAGCCGTTGCTGGTCGGGATCGTTGTAGTCGAACCAGCCGGGGCGCACGATGGTGTACTCGTTGCCGCTGGCGCGTACGAGCCGCTCCGAACGGCGCTTCCAATCGTGGGCCTGCGAGGCGAGGTTGTAGCGCGAATCCATGCAGGTCACGCCGATGGCCGTCATGAGCGCGATGCGCACCCTGCGTCCCTCCAACGCGATCAGCGTATTGCGCACCGCACCGTAGTCGACCTTCTCGATCATGCTCGGCCCGTCATGCGCGCCCATGGTAAACACCACGCTGTCGATGCCGGCGAGGGCGCCGCGCAACGACTCCACGCTGGTCAAATCGCCTTGTACGACCTCCACGCGCGGATCGAAGCACGCCCGGCCCGCGTCACGCACCAATGCCCGGGCATGGTAGCCGCGTTCGACGGCCTCGCACACGGCCAGGTGGCCGATGCTGCCGGTCGAACCGATGAACAGCACCCGTGTCGGTCTTGTCATGTTCGCCCCCCGTCATCGTTCCCGTAGTTTCGATGCCAGCCTAGAACCGAAGAAAAAAGATAACAAATACGGATATGCGATAGCATGGAATACGTAAAATGCATGTACTGGAAAGTGGAAAACACGTGGAGATCAAGGTGTTGCGTCATTTCATCGCGGTGGTGCAGGAGGAGGGCGTCACCGCGGCCGCCGAGGTGCTGCGCATCAGCCAGCCGGCCCTGTCCCGCCAGATCAAGGACCTTGAGGGGGAGATGGGTGCGACCCTGTTCGTGCGCGGCAACCGCGGACGTGCCTTGGAACTGACGCATGAAGGGCAATTGCTGTACCGTCGCGCATGCGAGATCGTGGAGCTTGCGGACCGTACCAGGTCGGAGATCGCCTCGGGCGAACAGGTCGAGGGCGACGTGCACGTGGCGGCCGCCCAGACCGCCGTGATGGACGTGCTGGCCAAGGCCGCGGTGCACGTGCGCGAGCTGCACCCCGGCGTGCGCATCCAATTGCACGACGATTACGGGGAGAACATCATGGAACGACTCAACAACGGGCTCGCGGACTTCGGCGTGCTGGTGCAGCCGGCCGACATGAGCCGCTACGATCACCTGCCCCTGCCCGGCGGCGACCGCATGGGACTGATCATGCGCCCCGACCATCCGCTCGCCGCGCGAAGCGGCGTGAAACCGGCCGACCTGCAGGGATTGCCACTGATCGTACCCAAGGGGGCACTCGCCCGACGCGACCTGTCCGGCTGGTACAGCGGGAGCCTGCGGCCGTTCGACATCGTCGGCACCATGAACCTGACCTACAACGCCAGCCGGTTCGTGCGCGCCGGTTACAGCTGCGCGCTGTCGCTCGAAGGTCTGGTCGACACCGGCGAAGGCAGCGGTCTGACGTTCCGCCCGCTCGAACCGACGTTGCGGGCCTCGCTGAGTATGGCGTGGAAGAAAAGCCAGCCGCTCACCCCGGCCGCGCGGGCGTTCCTCGACTGCGTGCACGAAGTGGTGGGGGGAGACGTCCCGGTCTGATCAGGCTCGGTAGTCGCGCAATCCCGCAAGGAAACGCGTCAGCCCTTCGACCATGCGCGAGCGCGGGCATGCCACGTTGATGCGCACGAAATCATGCCCGTCACCCCCGTATTCGGAGCCTTCGGAGAGCATCACCTTGTGCTCGCTCTTGAGATGGTCGCACAACGCGTCGGTGTCGTGCGTGATGGACGAGCAGTCGACCCACAGCAGGTAGGTGGCATGTCCCTCGATCATGATGATGCGACGGTCCGCGGGCACGGAGGCGTTGTATTCGTCGAACATCGCGCGCGCGGCGGCCTTGTTGCCAGCCAGATAGGCACGCAGCTCATCCAGCCAGGGGCCGCCCTCGTTGAACGCGGCCAGTGTGGCGTCCATGGCAAACGCGTTCGGCTCGGCCACCTCGTCGGTGTTCAGGGCGCGCCACACCTTGTGGCGCAGCACGGGGTTCGGGATCATCACCGCCGCCGAGTTGAGACCCGCGATGTTGAACGCCTTGGTCGGCGCCATGCAGGTCACCGAGTTCATCGCGCAATGCTCGCCCGCGGAGGCGAACGGCACGTAGCCGAAGCCCGGATCGGTCAGATCGCAGTGGATCTCGTCGCTGATTACCGTCACATGATGCTCCCAGCACAGTTCGCCGATGCGTGCCAGGGTTTCGCGATCCCAGATGCGGCCGATTGGATTGTGCGGGTTGCATAGGATCATCAGCGTGGTCTGCGGGTCGGCGAGCTTCGCCTCCAGGTTCGCCCAGTCGATCGCGTAATGCCCCTTGCCGTCATAGGCGAGCGGGGATTCGAGCACCCGGCAGCCGTTGTTGAGGATCGAATTGAAGAAGATGTTGTAGACCGGCGTCTGGATGAGCACGTTCTCGTTCGGCGTGGTGAGCTTGCGGACCATGCTGGAGATCGCCGGCACCACGCCGGTGCAGAACACCAGCCATTCCGGGTCGATGGCGAGATTATGCCGCCGGTCCCACCAGTCCGCATAGGCCCGGCTCCATTCGGGCGGCACGATCGAATAGCCGAATACGCCGTGTTCGACACGGCGGCGCAGCGCCTCGCGAATCTCGGGCGCGGTCTGGAAATCCATGTCCGCCACCCACATGGGCAGCGCGCCGCCGGCCTCTTCCCACTTGAGCGAGTACGTGCCGGAACGGTCGATCGGGGTATCGAAATCGTAGGTCATGTGTCCAAACATAGGAATCCCGTGCAGGCGAAGTCAAATACGCCGGCCCCGCCCGGCGGCGCCCGCCATCCATGCGCCGACCGGCGGGGCCGGGTCCCGACGAAACGGGGCTACTCCGTCTGCTCGTTCGGATCGAGTGTCTTGATGACCCTCGCCGGCGAGCCGACGGCCACCGCATAATCGGGGATGTCGCGAGTCACCACCGCGCCGGCGCCGATCACGGCGTACTCGCCGATGGTCACGCCCGGGCAGATCGTCACGTTCATGCCGATCCACGCGTTTTTCTTGATGGTCACCTTGCCGTAGGTGTAGATGGAATGACGGGCATTGAAATCATGGTTGATGGTGGCGATGCGCACGCCCGGCGCGACCTGCACGCCGTCGCCGAACTCGATGCCGCCCGAGGCGGACAGGATGGCCGAATGGTTGATGAACACGTTGCGCCCGAAGGTCACGCGGTTGCCGAAATCGCAGGTGAACGGCGTCAGGATACGCACGTCGTCGAGCTTCCTCGCGAACAGCTCCTCAAGATAGCCCACATAGGACGGGTCGTCCGGCAGGACCTGGTTCGCCCTCGCGCACAACGTACGCGAACGCGTCATCTCATCGACCGCCTCCCTGAAATACGGTTCGCGGTTGTCGGTCGGACCACCCTGGTCCATCAACTCGTACACATAGCCCTCGCGGTACTTCACGGTATGCTCCTTGTCTTCATAACGATCGATGTCGTGACCATTATGAAGCCATGAAACCGGCAAAGCTAATGCGCGTAATGATTGTTTTATCATGCGTATTACGCATACTGTCAATTATCAATACTTTTTTTGTATATAGTTTATACAAGACCGGCGGGGCGGAGGATATGGCAAAGCCGGCCACGAAAATGGTGGCTGGCTTTGCTTCGTTCGGTTGGCTTTTTACCTCGCTCAGTCGGCGTTGTCGCCGGCGAGGATGACCTTGACCTTGCTTGGATCGATTTTTCCCGGGTCGAGCGTCAGCTCGCCGATCGCATCGGCGCGGATCGTACCAGCGCTCGGATTGAGCACGCTGTCGATCGTGCCGTGAATGTCCGCATCCACCGTGGAATACTCGAACGCCAACGTCGTATTGATTAGCCGGCAGTTGCGCAACACCAGATTATCCACGTAGCACAGGCCCTGCAGGCTTTCGATCGTACAGTTCTCGAACGTCACGTTCCGCGAATTCCACGCCAGATACTCGCCCGAAATGAACGAGTCGCGCACCGTCACGTTCTCGCAGTTCCAGGAGCAATCCTTCGAGATCAGCCGCGAATTCGAGATCTCCACGTCATGCGCCCCGTCGAACGGATAATTGCCCACCAGACGCAGATTGTCGGCCTTCACGTTCTCACAGTTCATCGCCAGATAATCGCCATGCGCGCTCACATTGTCCAACGTCACGTCGCGGCAGGACCACAACGTCTCCTCGGCATTCGGGAAATCCACGTTGCGCAGCGTCACATCATGGGCACGACGGAAGTTCTTCGGCGCCTCGATCGTCGAATCCTCCACCGTGATATGATCCGTATACCATACGCCCGCACGCCCCATCTCGAACCACGTGCAGTTCCTCGCCCTCACATTGCTGCAATACCACAGCGGATACTTCCACTTGAATGAGCTCTCCACCAGTTCGATGTCGCGCGCATGCTTCAACGGCGACTCGCCATCGTCGAAAATGGTATCGACATACCGACGGTTCCGAGCGAAGAATTCCGCGCGCTCGCCGGTGAGGAAGGCTTGGCGGACCTCGACCATGCCATCGGTATCAGGGGTATCAGTGGTGTCTTGGGTGCTGTTCAACATGTGCTCCTTCATATGCTCCGTTGCACAAGATAGGAACTTCAAGTGCTCGAAGTCAAACGGGGAGTCACGTTCGTTACTGGCGAACGCGGTTCCCCGCTGTCTTGTCTCCTCGACGTCAATACCTGCCACGTCCGAAACGGGCGGCCAATCGATCAGGCGGTCAGCGCCGCCGGATATTTGGCCACGGCGGCATCGATCTGCTCGTCGGTGGCAGTGGCGACGCCCTGGATGAGGAACGGTTTGAGATACGTGGCATGTATATAGCGCACCGTCTCCTCGAACGGGAGCAGCAATTCCTCCATGGTGTGCAGATGGCTGCCCTCATGCGTATACGTGTCGGCCGGGGAACCGGTGGACACCGCCAGCATGAACTCCTTGCCCTCCAACGCGCGGCCGCCGGCATACGCCCAACCGGACTTCAGCACCTCATCTTCCCACTGCTTGAGCAGCGCAGGGGAGCTGAACCAGTAGAACGGGAACTGCAGCACGATACGATCATGCGTCTCAAGCAGCTCCTGCTCATGCTCGACATTGATCCTGAAATCCGGGTACGAGGCGTATTCGTCGACCACCGTCACATCACCGGTTTCGTTGGCGACGTCCATGAGTTTGCGGTTGACCCGCGATTTCTCCAAATGCGGGTGGAATACCAGAACCAGTGTTTTCATCCATGCTCCTTCTTCGATGGCTTTCGGTATGAAGAATGATAATCGTTCCGTTCATGCTTTGGGCGTAATCCGTCATAACCGTCGTCGATACCATCAGGGGCGTTTGACGGGGATGACGATAGTATGATGGCCGTGTTCAACGGGTTTGTTCCATAGGAGTTTCAAGAGAGGAGTGGGAGTTTGGCATCAGGTGCGCAGGAAAGGAAGACGGCCATTGCGGGGGCGTTCACGACCGCATTGCCCAGAACGCTGCCGGTCTGTATAAGTTTCTTCTTCTTGGCGTTGTCCTACGGCGTGCTGATGGGAACGCGCGGGTTCTCATTCCTATGGCCCATGTGCATGAGCGCGTTCATCTTCACCGGATCCATGGAATTCGTCACGGTCGACCTGCTCGTCTCCGCGTTCAATCCGCTCGCAGCCTTCATGCTGGCCGTCATGATCGGCATCCGGCATCTGTTTTATGGCATTTCGATGCTTGGCCGATTCAAGAACATGGGATTGAAAAAGCCATATCTCATCTTCTCGTTATGTGACGAGACCTTCGCCATCGACAATGGAACGAAGATTCCCGACACCGTTGACCGCGGATGGTTCTATTTCTTCGTCGGTCTGCTCAACCAAGCCTCCTGGGTGGCCGGAGCCACGTTCGGAGGCATTCTCGGAGGACGGATCACTTTCGGCACTTCCGGGCTTGATTTCGTCATGACCGCCATGTTCGTGGTCATTTTCGTGGATCAATGGATGGCGACGAAGCATAAAAGCCATATGGCCGCGTTGACCGGAATCGCGGTGCCCGCCATCTGCCTGAGCCTGTTCGGTCCCGACGATTTCATGATTCCCTCGTTGGTCGTCATGCTTGTCGTATTCCTCGTGCTGCGTCCTTACCTGGACGACCTGAACATCCAGAACACCATCCGGAACGCAGACGGCGAAACGGGCAAAGAGGATGAATCCATGGACAAGGAGGCTCGCGCATGATGACCATGACCATTTGGCAGGGCGTAGTCACGATACTCATGGCCATGCTAGGCACCGTGCTGACGCGGTTCCTGCCGTTCGTGCTGTTCCCCGAATCGAAGGAACCTCCGCGTTTCATCACCTATCTTGGCACCGTGTTGCCGTATGCCATGACGGGACTGCTCGTCGTCTATTCGCTGAAGGGCGTGCATCCGTTGACCGGAAACCATGGCGCTCCCGAAGCGATAGCGATCGTGGTCATCATCCTGCTGCATCTATGGAAGAAGAATATGCTGCTGTCGATCGCAGGCGGCACCGCGGCATACATGCTGCTGGTGCAACTGGTGTTCGTCTGATGCCTGTCTGATTCGGTGCTCATCCGATTGATGATTGTGGAACGGCGCCTTCTCGTGATGTCTTTTCGATTGGAGATCCGTCAACGACGGCCGTCGTGGTCATTGCGCGATCCCCAAGCTGTATTTCAGCGTCATGACACGTTCCGCCGACCGCGTCACCTGTTGCGCGAATGAAGGATCGGCGGACGACTTGGCCTTGAGCCCGTCAAGCACCGGCTGCACGTATGAGAAGGCTCCAATACAAGCCAGATCGCCGCCGGCCTCAACCAGGCGTACGCCCAAATCGCTTGGTTGGATGCCGTTTAATGCGGCCGCGGACATGGAATCGGAGGTGATGACGCCCTGAAAACCAATGGTGCCGCGCAGATAGTCGGTGATCAGTGAACGGGAGAATACGGCCGGATTGTCCGGATCAATCCGCTGATAGGTCGCCAAGGACATCATCACCATCGACGGATTCACGTCGAGCGTGGTGTTGAACGCGTTGATTTCCGGACCATCCAATGTCGTGGTGGTGTCAAGAATGCCATTGGAGGTGAAGTCGGTGTTGCCGGTCACCGAGCCCAAGCCCGGATAGTGCTTGATGGCGCTGCCTACCCCCGAATCGGATAGTCCCTGGATGAATGCCTTCGCATGCTCCGCATTGCCGGCCGCGTCAAGGCCGAAATCGCGGTACAGCGCGCCGATCGGGGCGTTCGATGAACGATCCACAGTCACCGTGCCGACTACCGGCGCCAAATCCACATTGATGCCCGCGGTTTTGAGCTGCGCGCCCCAGGTCGCGGCTGATTGCCGCAGCTGGGCGGTGTCCATCGTTCCCTGATAGGTGGCTGACGGCATGGTATCGAAACCGCTTCCCCTCAGATGCTGCACCGAACCGCCCTCCTGGTCGGTCGTCATCAGCAGCCGATTATTGGAAGGGGCATATGATTGCAATTCGGACGTCGCGGCTGAAACCCCGGTTGTGCCGGAATCCCAATTGCCGATGATCAATACCGAGCCGACATGCCGGTCTACGATGAGATCACGCAACATGGATGGGTCGGATCCTGCTGGCAACGGCACCATGACCAGCTGACCTATCCGCTCATCGATATCCATGGCTTCGACGGCGCGCACCGCCTTGCCGTGCGGCGAATCATCCGCAACGGACGGAACCGCGGATTTTTCAAGAGAGCCATGCATGATTTCCGTGTCGGGCATGGAGATGGAGGAATCTGAACCGGCATCGCCGGAACAAGCCGACAACGCCAACGGAAGCGCCATGACACACCAAATCGCCACGAAACGTCTGAAAGAAATGCAAGGCCTCTTCTTCACGCGGCCATTATCGCATACACGATTGCCGATGGTGCTGGCACGGTGCAGAGTGTCGCGTCCGCGTCCCTGCTTGGAAAATCCGGAAAATGAAGGATTCAGCCTACGGATTGATTCGTTCGGCTGCCGGCATAATGTCGTTCCCCGCCTATCGCTAGGCTGTTAGCATGTCTTTCTTTGATATGTTTGGTCCCATGTTCGATCCCGAGGGCGGTTCGGACCGTGCCGGTGGACAGCGTTCCCGCAGACCCGACAACGACGATCCGATAATCCTGAACGTCGAGACGGATGGCGGGGACGGACCCCGGCGGTCGGCGAACGTTCCTCCGAAAAGACCTTCAGGTCCCAGCATCGCCAGCAGGCCGGACCGTCCTAGGAAATCGTCGAATGGCAGCAGGATCCTCATCGGCGTGGTTCTGACGCTCGCCATCGTCATCGGACTGTTCTTCGCGCTCGCTCAATTCATCACCGACGTCATGTGGTACGGCCAGCTCGGCTTCCAAAGCGTCATCTGGACGCAGCTTGGCACCAGGGTCGGTCTGTGGCTGGCCTACGCGGTGCTGCTCGCCGCGGTCGGATACGTTTCCGCCACGCTGGCGATCCGCGCCCGTCCCGACGCGGCCGATGGCTCCACCATCCGAGTGAACGGCGACACCATCGAAATCGGCAAAAGCGTGAGCTCCAAGCACGCGCGCCGCATCGCCGTGGTCATCTCCCTGCTCGTCGGATTGGTGTTCGGCTCCCAGTTCAACGCCAACTGGTCCGAGATCCTGCTCATGTTCAACGCGCAGAGCTTCGGCACCAAGGATCCGCAGTTCGGCATCGACAACGGTTTCTACGTGTTCGTGCTTCCCGGCCTGAAACTCATCATGTCGGCGGTCTCGCTGCTGCTGCTCGCGGGCATCATCTTCTCCGTCGTCACCCACGTACTGATGGGCGGCATCCGCTTCACCATGCCGGTGAACGGCCGCGGCCTGTTCCACATCACGAAGCGCGCGCGTCGTCAGATCGGCATCTGGCTGATGCTCAACATGTTCGCGTGGGCCGCCAACCAAGTGCTGGGAGTGTTCTCCCATCTGACCGAACAGGGAAGCCGCATCACCGGCGCCACCTACACAACGGTGAACGCAACCATTCCCGTCACATTCATCATGGCCGCCATTACCGCGCTGCTTGGCGTCGTGCTGGGCGTGTGGATCATGAAATCGCATGCGCTGGAAGGTTCCGCCCCTATCGCAGCCCGGGCCTCCGAGGCGCTCAAGGCGTGGAAGGTGCCGACCGTGGCCATCGCCTCCGCCATCGTGGTGAGCCTGGTGCTTACCGTGGCCTGGCCCGTTCTGCTTCAGCGGTTCCGCGTCAATCCGAACGCGCAGGAGATGGAATCCTCCTACATCCAGCGCAATATAGACGCCACCCGTGCGGCGTATGGTCTGGACAAGGTGAAAACCGAACAATACAAGGCCACCACCGAAGGCGAGGAAGGTGCGTTGGCCGATTCCGCCGAATCGACCGCGCAGATCCGTCTGCTCGATCCGCAGATCGTCTCCCCGACGTTCAAGCAGTTGCAGCAGTCGAAGCAGTATTACACGTTCGCGGACACCGTCGCGGTCGACAAGTATGACATCGACGGTGTCAGCCAGGATACGGTGATCGCCGCCCGCGAGCTCGATTTGGACGGTCTTGACAACCGCAACTGGGTCAACGACCATACCGTATACACGCATGGCTATGGAGTGGTGGCGGCCTACGGCAACAAAGTGACCGCCGATGGCCAGCCGAAGTTCTTCGAAGCCGGCATCCCCACTCAAGGCAAGCTCACGGACAGTGAGAAGTACGAACCGCGCATCTACTTCTCCCCGAACGCCACGGAGTATTCGATCGTCGGCGCCCCGGAAGGCACCAAATCATGGGAGTTCGATTATCCGACCGGTTCGGAGGGAGCCACCAACACCTTCGATGGAGACGGCGGACCGAAGATCGGCAACATCTTCTCGCGGTTGCTGTACGCCATTCGTTTCGGTTCCGACCAGATCCTGTTCTCCAATCGCGTGAATTCCGAGTCGCAGATCCTTTACGACCGTTCCCCCAAGGAGCGTGTGGCCAAGGTGGCGCCGTATCTGACGCTTGACGGCCGCGTGTATCCGGCGGTGGTGGACGGCCGTGTCAAGTGGATCGTCGACGGTTACACTACGTCGGACGCCTATCCGTATTCGCAGATGACCGATCTGGGCGAGGCCACCAAGGATTCCACGACGGAATCCTCCGCTACGGTGAGCAGCCTGAACTCGAAGAACGCCAACTACATCCGCAATTCCGTGAAGGCCACCGTGGACGCTTACGACGGTTCCGTCGACCTGTACGTATGGGACCAGTCCGATCCGGTCATCAAGGCCTGGGAGAAGATCTTCCCCGGTCAGTACCACCAGCTGTCGGAGATCTCCGGCGATCTGATGAGCCACATGCGTTATCCGGAAAGCCTGTTCAAGGTGCAGCGTGAGCTGCTGGCCAAGTACCATGTTTCCAGCGCCAATCAGTTCTTCTCCGGCGAGGACTTCTGGCAGACGCCGGTCGATCCGACCGAATCGCAGCAGGCCCAGCAGCGGGACATCCTGCAACCGCCGTATTACCTGACATTGCAGACCGGAGGCTCAAGCGAACCCGTGTTCTCGCTGACGTCGTCGTACATCCCCGCGGGTACGTCCACCAGGGAGATCCTGACCGGATTCCTGTCGGTCGATTCCGATGCGGGACACGACAAAGGAAAGATCGGCTCGAACTACGGCACCATACGATTGCAGGAACTGCCGAAGGACTCCAATGTGCCGGGCCCGGGACAGGCGCAGAACAACTTCAATGCGTCCGCCGACGTGTCCAAGGAACTCAACCTGCTCGAATCCGGTTCCACCAACGTGCAGCGCGGCAATCTGCTCACCCTGCCTCTCGGCGGCGGACTGGTCTACGTGCAGCCGGTCTACGTCAAATCGTCCGGTTCCACCAGCTTCCCGCTGCTCAAGAAGGTGCTGGTGGCCTTCGGTGACCAGGTCGGTTTCGCCGACACGTTGGATGAGGCGTTGGACCAGGTGTTCGGGGGCGATTCCGGAGCATCGGCCGGTGATGCCGAGAATGCCGGGGATTCCGCAAATAAGTTGGGCGACGGGAAGAACGATTCTTCCGGTAGCCAGACGGCCGACGGCAAACAGAATGCCTCTTCCGGCACGGGTGACGATACGGCCGGCGATGCCGGCGGCTCGTCCTCCACTATGAGCGCCGACCTGAAGAACGCCCTCAGCGACGCATCGCAGGCCATGAAGGATTCCGACGCGGCCATGAGGAAGGGCGACTGGTCTGCCTATGGCGAAGCGCAGAAGAAGCTTCAGGAGGCATTGGACAAGGCCATAGAACTCGAACGGTGATCTTCCGTTCGGCATATGGCGGCAAGACAGGGCCGGTTTCCCTTGGAAAACAGGGAAGCCGGCCCCTTGTCGTTCGCGGACGGGTATGCTGGAGCGCATGGCCGAATACTCTTTCCGCATCGCGACGCAGACCGACATCCAGGCGATCACCGACATCTACAACGCCGCCGTCATCCACGGAGGATCTTCCGCGGACACCACGCCACGCACCTTCGAACAGCGCAAGGCATGGGTCGAATCGCACCATGATCCATATGCGGTGTTCGTCACCACCGTGCCAACGCCGAATGGCGGTGAGGAGGTCATTGGATTTTCCGCGCTCTCCGTGTTCTATGATCGCGCCGGCTACGATGGCGTCACCGACCTCGCCTACTACATCGCGCCTGAATGGCAGGGCAGGGGAGCGGGTGTCTTCACGCTGTCCAGACTGCTCGACGAATGCCGAAGCCGTCACATGCGCAAGGCCTGCGGCATCATCTTCGCGGACAACAAAGGCTCCATCGCGTTGATGAGACATTTCGGCTTCACGCAATTCGGACTTATGCCCCAGGCGGCCACGGATTCCACGGGCACCATGCGGGACATGAGCTATTGGTATCTCGACCTGTAAACACCTGTCAGTAGAATTTTCGCGGTTATCAAGGCGAAGGCATTGAGCGCCATGCGAGAATGCGGGACAAACGCATAGAACACGAACAGAGGAATGGACGATTTCGATGGCATCTGATTTCTGGTTGATCGCAGGATTGGGTAATCCGGGTTCCAAATACGAAGGCACCCGCCACAATATGGGGTTCATGACCGCCGACGTGCTGGCGGAACGTTGGTCGGTCAACTTCTCCGACCATAAGGGTCTTGCCATGCTCGGCAAGGGCGTGATGAGCCTGTCCGGACGCAATGTCAAGTTCTTCCTGGCCAAACCGCTCACCTACATGAATGAATCCGGTAGCGCCATCGCCTCCATCAGCGCGTACTACCATATCGAACCGGACCATATCGTGGTGATTCATGATGACATGGATCTCGATTTCGGCCGCATCAAAGTCAAGGCCGGCGGCTCGGCAGGCGGACACAACGGCATCAAATCCATCGACCGTTCGCTTGGCACGCCGAAATACGCGCGCGTGCGCATGGGCGTCGGACACGCGCAGCGTGGCGCGCATGCGCACGACAACACCGTGAATTGGGTGCTGGGTGGTTTCGGACCGGACCAGCGTAAGCGGCTTCCCGAATTCCTAGCGGATGGTGCCGATGCGGCCGAGACCATCATCTTCGACGGTCTTGCCAAGGCCCAGGAGCGTTTCAATGGCCGCTGAACAGACGGGACGGCAGACTCAGCCGCCGACCGTGGGATCGCTTGCGGGCATTCTCGATGTGCTGGAAACCGATGACGATTTCCGTGCGTTGATCGCAGGCGAGGTCGACGAACCGGAATCCGATATCGATCCGAGCATCACCGTCGGTGCGCCGGAGGGGCTGCGCCCGGCGCTTGCCGCCGGAGCGGCCGGGAATCGGCCTGTCGTGCTTGTCGTGGCATCCAGCCGCGAAGCCGAGGAAACCGTGGAATCTATCCGTTCCTGGTATGGCGGCGACCCGAATGATGTGGCGCAACTCGAAGCGTGGGAGACCCTTCCCCACGAGCGTCTCTCCCCGCGCGCGGATACCGTGGCGAGCCGCATGGCGGTTTTCCGCAGGCTGCGGCATCCCGAGGAGGGGAGCGGACTGTTCGGACCCATCCGCATTCTGGTCATGCCGGTACGTTCCTTGATCCAACCGGTGGTCGCGGGCCTCGGCGACGTTGAGCCACTGGTGTTTTCTCAAGGCGAGGAGCTGCCGCTCGACGAGGCCTCCCGCAAATTGGTTGAGAACGCATACACTCGCGTCGACCTTGTGATGGACCGTGGTGAATTCGCCGTCCGTGGCGGCATCATCGACGTTTTCCCTCCCACGCTGCCGCATCCGGTGCGTATCGAGTACTTCGGCGACGAGATCGACACCATCAGGGAATTCCATGCGTCCGACCAACGCACCTACGGCGAGGCCATTGCCACCGTATGGGCGACTCCCTGCCGGGAACTGCAGCTGACGGAACAAATCCGTCAACGTGCGAGATCGCTTGTCGGCTCCATTCCCAATGCGGAGGACATGCTTGAATCCATAGCCAACGCCATCCCCGTCGAAGGCATGGAGTCGTTGCTGCCCGCCTTGGTGGATGACATGGAACCGGTGCAGGGCATGCTTCCCAAGAACGCGCTGATCATGCTGTCCGATCCGGAAAAGCTTCGTCGCGCAGCCGATGACTTGGCTAAAACAGCCAATGAATTCCTCGCTGCCAGCTGGCATGTCGCCGCTTCCGGGCATGGTGCCGGCGCCCCGATCACCTTCGATCAGGCGAACTTCTACGATTTCGAGGAGACGATTTCCTCGCTTATCTTCTCTAGGCATGACGTGTGGAAACTCACCAGCTTCGGCGTGGATGGCACCCGGGAGGGACATATCCAGCTCGATGCGACCAAGCCGGACGAATACCGTGGCGATGAGACCAAAGCGGCGACCGGCATCGAAGGCCTGCTCGACGCCGGTTACGCGGTGACCGTCACGGCAGCCGCGCAAGGAACGCTGGCGCGGCTGAAGCGTGCCATCAACGAAACAGGCATCGCGAATTTCGATTGCGTCCGATCGCGTGCCGTCGACGGTTTCGTGGACAACGCCGCGAAAATCGCCTTGCTCACCGAACGCGACATCACGGGACGTACGTCCGCCGCCGGCCAGGCGAAGACCCCTAAACGCCGTCGCAAGGCCATCGATCTGATGGAGCTCAAAACCGGCGATTACGTCGTGCATGAGCAGCATGGCATCGGCCGTTTCGTGGAGATGCGTCAACGTACCATCGGCAAAGGTGAGAACAGGACCACCCGCGAATATCTGGTCATCGAATACGCGCCCAGCAAGCGTGGCGCGCCAGCCGACAAACTGTTCATTCCCACCGACCAGCTCGACCAGGTCAGCAAATACATCGGTGCCGAGGCGCCGAAACTCAACAAATTGGGCGGCTCCGACTGGGCCGCCACCAAGGCCAAGGCGCGCAAGCACGTGCATGAGATCGCCGAGGACCTGGTCAAACTCTACTCGGCGCGTCAACGCACAAGAGGTTACGCCTTCAGCAAGGACACACCATGGCAGAAGGAGCTGGAGGACGCCTTCCCGTACCAGGAGACCGCCGATCAGCTCACCACCATCGACGAGGTCAAGTCGGATATGGAGAAGCCCATTCCGATGGATCGCCTGATCTGCGGCGATGTGGGCTTCGGCAAAACCGAGATCGCGGTGCGCGCCGCGTTCAAGGCGGTGCAGGATTCCAAGCAGGTGGCCGTGCTGGTGCCGACCACCTTGCTGGTGCAGCAGCATTTCGAGACCTTCACCGAACGCTATGAGGGCTTCCCGGTGAACGTGGCGGCCATGAGCCGTTTCCAGACCACCAAGGAGATCAACGACACCATCAAAGGTCTCGAGGACGGTTCCGTGGACGTGGTCATCGGCACACACAAGCTGCTCAATCCGAAAATCAAGTTCAAGGATCTGGGACTTGTCATCATCGACGAGGAGCAGCGTTTCGGCGTCGAGCACAAGGAGACACTCAAGGCGCTACGGACCAATGTGGACGTGCTGAGCCTGTCGGCCACGCCTATCCCTCGCACGTTGGAAATGGCCGTCACCGGCATCCGGGAGATGTCCACGTTGGCCACGCCGCCGGAGGACCGTTTGCCGGTGCTCACCTATGTGGGCGCCTATGAGGACGCGCAGGTCACCGCGGCCATCCGACGCGAGCTGCTGCGCGGCGGTCAGGTGTTCTACGTGCACAATCGGGTCCATGACATCTCCTCCGTCGCTGCGAAGATCCATGAGCTGGTGCCCGAATCGCATGTCGGCATCGCGCATGGCAAGATGGGGGAGAAGCAGCTTGATGGCGTGATTCGCGACTTCTGGCACCGTGACATCGACGTGCTGGTCTGCACCACCATCATTGAGACCGGTCTTGATATCTCCAATGCGAACACGTTGATTGTCGATCACGCCGACCGGTTCGGCTTGAGCCAATTGCACCAGTTGCGCGGCCGTGTCGGACGTGGGCGAGAGCGTGCGTACGCGTATTTCCTGTACGATCCGACCAGGCCCATGACCCAGCAGTCGCATGACAGACTTGCCACCATCGCGCAGAACACCGCACTGGGGTCGGGCTTCGACGTGGCCATGAAGGATCTCGAGCTGCGCGGCACCGGCAATCTGCTGGGCGATGAGCAGAGCGGCCACATCGAGGGCGTCGGGTTCGACCTGTACGTGCGTATGGTCTCCGAGGCGGTCGAACAGTATAAGGAGCCGGAACGCAAGGAGCCGGTCGCGGTCACCATCGACCTGCCTGTGGAGGCGTCCATTCCCGTCGAATATATCGATTCGGACAAATTGCGATTGGAGGCCTATCAGAAACTCGCTTCCGCCCGCACCGAAGAGGATCTCGACGAATTGCGCGATGAGCTCACCGACCGTTACGGTAAACCGCCGGTCGATTTCGAGGCGTTGTTCGACGTGGCGAGGCTGCGTTTCAAGGCGAGGAAACTCGGCATCTCCGAGATCATCGCGCAGGGACGCAACGTACGCGTGTCGAAATTCGAGCCGCGTGAATCCGTACAGATGCGCATGGCCAGAATCTACAAGGGTATCCAGTACCGGCCTTTGACCAAAACGTACATCGTGCCGGCTCCGTTCGCTGGTTCGCTCGGCTCCAAGCCGATGAGTTCGGATGAAGTGGTCGGGTGGACCAGTCAGTTGCTCGATGATTTGGACTGGAAGCCGACACCGCGTCGTTGATGTTGCATTCCGATGATGATGTGAGCGCTCACATAAAACATGTCGGCGGAGTTTGCCATACGTCCATAAATCGCACTATTCTTGGCAATGTCATCACAACCTAACGTTTATAAGGAGTAGTTGTGGCAGTAATTGAAAGCGTTTACGCGCGTCAGATTCTCGATTCCCGCGGCAACCCGACCGTTGAGGTCGTTCTGGACACCGATGACGGCGCTCAGGGCCTGGGCCTCGTTCCGTCCGGTGCTTCCACCGGCGAAGCCGAAGCTTGGGAGCGTCGCGATGGCGACAAGTCCGTCTATCAGGGCAAGGGCGTTCTCAATGCCGTCAAGGCCGTGAACGAGGAGATCGCTCCGAAGGTCATCGGCATGGACGCTTCCGATCAGCGCGCTCTCGATGAGACCATGATCGAGCTCGACGGCACTCCGAATAAGGGTCGTCTGGGCGCCAACGCCATCCTCGGCGTGTCCCTGGCCGCTCTGTACGCTTCCGCCGAATCCGCGGATCAGCCGCTGTACCGTTACATCGGCGGCACCAACGGTCACATCCTGCCGGTTCCGAACATGAACATCATGAACGGTGGCGCTCATGCGGACTTCGCCACCGACATCCAGGAGTACATGATCTCCCCGTACGGCTTCAACACCTACAGCGAGGCTCTGCAGGCCGGCGTCGAGGTCTATCACACCCTGAAGAACGTCCTGAAGAAGGAAGGCCTGGCCACCGGTCTGGGCGACGAGGGCGGCTTCGCTCCGAAGATGAAGTCCAACAAGGACTCCCTGAACTACATCATGGACGCCATCTCCGCCGCAGGCTACGAGCCGGGCAAGCAGATCGGCATCTCCCTGGATGTCGCCTCCTCCGAGTTCTACAACAAGGAGACCGGCAAGTACCACTTCGAGGGTGACGACCGTGAGGCCGGCTACATGCTCGACTTCTACGAGAACCTGATCAACGAGTACCCGATCGTCTCCATCGAGGATCCGTTCCAGGAAGAAGGCTGGCAGGACTGGGCCGACATCACCGCCAAGCTCGGTGATCGTCTGCAGTTCGTCGGCGACGACCTCCTGGTCACCAACCCGAAGCGTCTGCAGAAGGCCATCGACATGGGTGCCGCCAACTCCCTGCTGGTCAAGCTGAACCAGATCGGCACCGTCACCGAGACTCTGGACGCCATCGAACTGGCCACCGCCAATGGCTACACCTCCATGGTTTCCCATCGTTCCGGCGAGACCCCGGACACCACCATCTCCGATCTGGCCGTCGCCAAGAACACTCGCCAGATCAAGACCGGTGCTCCGGCTCGTGGCGAGCGCATCGCCAAGTACAACCGCCTGCTCGAGATTGAGGAGGAGCTCGGCTCCACCGCTCAGTACGCCGGCTACAGCGCTTTCAAGGCCTGCAAGAAGTACATCGCCAAGTGAGCGTAGGCAACGCATCGTGCATGCGTTGACATAAGAATACCCGTCGTGTTCCAAGTCGAATGCGGCGGGTATTTTCATTGCTATGAGTTCAAAGGCACGAAAGCAATCATCGAAAAAGGGTGGCGCCGGTCCAGTCGCGTTCTTCGTGTCGTTGTTCATCGTGGCGTTGGGCACCATACAACTGGCATCGACGTTCCATACCTATGCGTTGAATCTGGCCGAACTGAACGGCTTGAAGAAGCAGGAAGCCGCGTTGATCGCCCAAAAGCACGAATTGGAGAACGACATCGCCAGATGGAACGACAAGGCGTACGTCACTGCGCAGGCAAGAGACCGTCTGGGCTTTGTCTTTCCTGGTGAACAGGCGATTCGTGTCGAGCATCCCGAGGCAGTGACCGGCAAGAAGGAATCGAACAAGGGGACATCGTACGAGGAATCGACGAAGACGGTCCTACCATGGTATAAGGAACTTGAGTATTCCTTCAAGCAGGCGGACCAGTCGGATCCGGCGAAAACCGGTAAGACGGCAAAGTCCACGCAAGACGCCGAAAAGAAGAACCAGCAGGACGCTCAAAGCGACCGGCAACAGGCCGACACTGGGCGGCAGTCAGGAGACCAACAACAGTGACACAGGATATGACGGTTATCGAACAGGCCAAAGCGCTGGCGGCCAAGGTACTCGCCCACCCAGCCACCGAACAGGACATAGCGGTGGTGGAACGTCAGCTTGGGCGTTATCCCCGAGGCATGGTCGCCGTCGGGGCGCGTTGCGTATGCGGCCGTCCTTTGGCCGTGATCACCCGGCCATTGCTTCCGGGTGGAGTTCCGTTCCCGACGACATGTTATCTGACCAGTCCCGAGGCGGTGAAAGCGATTTCCCATATCGAGGCCGAAGGCAGAATGAAGGAATACAATGATAGGCTCGCCGAGGATGCGGATCTGCGTTCCGGATATGAGCGTGCGCACGAGCTTTATCTGGCGTTCCGTCATGAGATAGCGTCGGCTATGAAGGACAGCGAGACGCATATCGAAGGCACCAGCGCAGGTGGCATGCCGGTGCGTGTCAAGTGTCTCCATGCGCTGCTGGCGCAGACGCTGGTGATGGGTGAGGGCGCCAATCCGATCGGAGACATGGCATTGGCCGTCATCAAGCATGAATTCGATCCGACGGTATGCCGTTGCGCCGTGGACAATGAAGAGTGAGAGGTTGGAAACAATGGTGAAGTCGGTAACCGTTGCCGGTATTGATTGCGGCACGAATTCGATTCGTCTGAAGGTGTCTCGGGTGGATGAGAACGGTGTGGAGGACATCGTTCCGCGCATCCTTCGTGTGGTTCGTCTTGGTCAGGATGTGGACAAGACGCACCGTTTCGCCGATGAGGCGTTGGAACGCGCCTATGAGGCGGCCCGTGAGTTCGCCGACGTGCTCGCCTCGCATCCGGTGGACGGCATCCGTTTCGTGGCCACATCGGCCACCCGTGATGCCGAGAACCGTGAGGAGTTCGAGGACAACATCGAGAAGATTCTGGGTGTGCGTCCCGAAGTCATCCCAGGCACCGAGGAAGCCGACCTGAGTTTTCTGGGCGCCACCAGCATCGTTCATCGTGAGGTCGAGGCACCGTATCTGGTGGTCGATTTGGGAGGCGGCTCCACGGAACTGGTCCTCGGCGGCGACGGCGTCGCTCGTCCGAGCACACAGGTCGAGGCGGCGTTCTCCATGAACATCGGATCGGTACGTATGACCGAACGACATCTGAAAAACGATCCGCCCACTGAAGCGCAGATTTCTGAAGCCATCGCTGACATCGACGCGCATATCGACGAGGCGTTCGAAACTGTGCCCGCGGGCAAGGCTCGCACCATCATCGGCGTGTCCGGCACGGTCACGACCATGACCGCGCTAGCCATGGGGTTGACGGAGTACGACCATACCGCCGTGGACGGTGCGCGTTGCACGCTGGAGGACGCCTATGCCGTTGATGACCGATTCCTGCGCATGCCCCGCGAGGAGCGTCTGACCTACAAGACCATCCATCCTGGACGTGTTGACGTGGTGGGTGGCGGTGCGCTGGTGTGGAACCGCGTGCTCGCCAAGGTGTCCGATGCCGCATATGCGGATCACGGGCAGCGCATCAATTCCTTCATGGCCAGCGAACACGGCTTGCTGGACGGCATTGTGCTGGATTACGGCAGAAGATTGCTTGCCGCGCGCTGACGTGGCATAATAGCTTGGCGTCGGCCTTTTTGGTCGGCGTGAAGCCTCCATGGCGAAATTGGTATACGCAGTCGACTTAAAATCGACCTCTTCGGATTGCGGGTTCGAGTCCCGCTGGAGGCACTTTCGCAATTGACGTTTATGCGCGGATTATGCGCCCGGCATAGCGTTCCTGAAACAATCCATGGGTACACTGTCGGGCATCGACAATTTATACGAACCGACTGGAACGGATAGCGCATGACTTCGAACGACACCAGGCCCGTGATTGAACAGCCAGATACCGAAATCCCTTTGATGCTCGCACAGGCGATTATCGTCGCCGGAGTGCTTGCCGTCGGCGAGATCGTGTGCTCGCCGCTGTACTTCACGCTGATGGACCATTCGCTGGCGCTTGTTCCATGGGCTCTGGAAGCCGTGTTCCTGGCTGTGGCGTTCAGCTTTGTCGTGGGATTCGCCGTCCTGTGGTGTGCCGAATCCTTCACCTTCAAACTCAAGGAGAAGTTCCGCCCGTTCGGCTATGCGGTGACCGGACTGATCGGTTATGGCGTATGGAGTCTTCTGGTATTCACGGCCACCATCAATTCGGTGCTCACCAAAGTGGGGGAGAGCGTGCTTTCCAATGGCCAGGTCGGTGCGATCACGCTCAACGGAGCCGCATTGGGGTTCATCGCCTTCTTCTTCTCGAAACTGTTTGATGCCAAACTCGGCAATCGCAAGGGAATGGCGATTGCCATGCTCATCGCGGAAGTCATCGTAGCCGTTGTGGGGCTGCTCATCATGATCCGCATGTTCAGCGTGCTTTACGCCGCATAACCAAGTGGTGCATTTTCGGAGAAGGGGAATATGTTCAGCATTTTGGAGATGTTCACCATCGGCGTCGGGCCGAGTTCGTCGCATACCGTCGGGCCGATGGTCGCGGCAAGCGGCTTCGCGGACTCCCTCAAACGAAATGGCGTGTTGGACCGGGTTGATCGTGTGAGAACGGTGCTGTACGGCTCGCTCGCCCTGACGGGTCTGGGGCATGGCACCGATCGTGCCGTGCTGGCGGGACTGGAAGGTAATGTCCCGAAAACCGTTGATACCGAGCATATGAGCGTCATCCGCGACGAATGCGAGAAGAATGGTGAATTGATGCTCGACGGAACCCGTCGTATCGCCTTCGATCACGATCGTGATGTGGTGATGGACGCATGGCATCGTATGGCGGCCCATCCCAATGGCATGCGGTTCCAGGCATTCGATCGGCAGAACAATCTCGTCGACGAGCAGGTCTGGTATTCGATTGGCGGCGGTTTCGTCAGACGGGGATCCGCCGATGATCCGATGATTGGCATTCATGAGAAACCGCCTGAAGGAACGGCGTTCGTCGACCGGAACGACGATTCCTTGACCGAAACGGATGTGCCGTATCCGTTCTCCACATGCGATGAGCTGATTTCGCTGTGCGATGAACATCATATGAGCATCGCCGATGTGGTGTGGGCGAATGAGACGTCCATGCGCTCGGCCGTGCAGGTGCGCAGCGAGCTGGACAACGTCTGGCGCGTGATGCGCCGTTGCGTGCGGCACGGTTGCTGTTCGAACAGGAAGGTGCTTCCCGGCGGTTTGGACGTGCCACGTAGAGCGCCCAGAATGTATGCCCGGCTTGCATCCAATAGTGATGTGCTTAAAAGCGACAGGAAACGTGCGGACGCGGTGCTTGAATCGTCGGATGCCGCATGGGTCGATTTGTTCGCCTTGGCGGTATCGGAGGAGAACGCGGCCGGCGGGCGTATCGTCACCGCGCCGACCAATGGCGCCGCGGGAGTCATTCCTGCGGTCCTCCATTACTACTGGCATTTTGTGGATCATGCGAGTGAGGATGGTGTGGTGACGTTCCTGTTGACGGCGGGAGCGGTCGGATATCTGTTCAAGCGCAACGCATCGATTTCTGGTGCAGAGGTCGGATGCCAGGGCGAGGTCGGTACGGCCTGTTCCATGGCGGCTGCGGGACTGTGCGCGGTGATGGGCGGCACTCCGCATCAGGTGGAGAACGCCGCGGAGATCGGCATCGAGCACAATCTAGGCCTGACTTGCGATCCGGTCGGCGGTCTGGTGCAGATTCCATGCATCGAACGCAATGCCATGGCCGCCAACACCGCCATCAATGCGGTGCGTATGGCCATGCTGGGCGACGGCACGCATATCGTGAGTCTCGACCAAGCCATCAAAACCATGAAGGACACCGGCGAGGACATGATGGCCAAATACAAGGAGACGTCAAAGGGAGGTCTTGCGGTCAACGTTGTTGAATGCTAGCGGTGGGTGGTGCTAATCTTGGTGGCATTGTGTTTTTCCAAGGAGGTTCACCATGGCATCCGAAATGCCCATTGTCAATGCCGAATTCGGCGATCGTCCGACCCTCGAATTCCCGACTGAAAACGCTCCTGCGGGGCTGAAGGTCGTGGAGCTGCTTGAGGGCAATGGCCCGATGGTCCGTCGTGGGGATACCGTCACCGTCAACTACCATGGTGTGGTCTGGGGCAAGGACACCCCGTTCGACTCCAGCTTTGACCGTCACCAGCCTGCCACGTTCGGTATCGGCGTCGGCCAGGTCATCAAAGGCTGGGACCAGACTGTCCCCGGACACAATGTCGGTTCGCGACTGGTGGTGTCCATCCCGCCGGAATACGGTTACGGTTCCCGTGGAGTCCCGCAGGCCGGCATCGGTGGCGAAGACACCTTGGTGTTCGTGATCGACATCATCTCCACCCGCTGAACGACGGGTAATATTCTTCCAAGGTCAAGGAGGATAACATGGCCGAAGAAAAGACGATTCTGCTGACGCAGGAAGCGTACGACAAGATGAAGCAGGAACTCGCTTGGCGTGAAGGCGAGTACCGCGACGAGATTCTATCCAAGGTCTCTGCGGCGCGTGCCGAGGGCGACCTGAGCGAGAACGGTGGTTATCAGGCCGCTCGCGAGGCGCAACGTGTGAACCAGGGACGCATTGACGAATTGACCGTCAAGCTGCGTAACGCGAAGATCCTGACCGCGCCCAAGGCGGGTGAGGTCGGTGACGGTTCCTTGGTGACGCTTGAGGTCAATGGCCGCGAAATGGTGTATGTGCTCGGTACCCGCGATCTGGCCATTGCCACGGATTACAGCATCATCAGCCCGGAATCCCCGATCGGCGCGGCCATCAACGGCGCCCATGCGGGCGACACGGTGACCTACACCGCTCCGAACGGACGCGAGATTTCCGTGACCATCAAGGAAGCCAAGCCACTCGCCTGACTTTCCATCCGCTGATAGAAGAGCCCGTTCCCATCGATATGAACGCGATGGGAACGGGCTCTTCCGATTCGACGGACCATCGTCGATATCATGCCCACAGTTGCACGATCACCATGTAGATGGCCACCATATGACAGGCGTAACCTGCCACGGTCCCGGTGTGGAAAATCTCATGGAACCCGAACACCTTCGGCCACGGATCCGGCTTGCGCAAGGCATATACGATGGCACCGGCGATATAGCACGCGCCACCCGCGCAGAGCAGCACCACCACGGCCGGTCCCGCATAAGGGGACATCCAGAACAATCCCATGAACGCCACTCCGGACACGCCGAAAATGATGTAGACGAGGACGTAAAGCCAACGGGGCGCGCTGATCCAGATGACGTGGATGATGAGCGCTATGGTGGTGCACGTCCACATGCCGGCGATGATGGAGTTGCGCCAGAACGGCGTGAGCGCGAAGGACACGGGCGTATAGGTGCCTGCGATCAGCAGGAAGATGTTCATATGGTCGATGCGTCTCAGCACGTCGGTGACGCGAGGCGACCAGTCTCCCAAGTGATAACAGGCGGAGTTGCCGAACAGCACCAGCGAGCAGGTCATGAACACGGCGCACGCCCATTTGAGTCCCGTGCCATGGGCCAGACAGATCAGCACGATTCCAGCGGCGAGGGCCAGAGGCGTGGCGACGGCGTGGATCCAGCCGCGTAGAAGCGGTTTCGGCCTGCCATGCACGTCAAGTCTGATCTTGCGTTCGATTTCGGCGGGGGCGATGCCTTCGATCTTCGCCGCATGCGCTTCGCCCTTGGCTATGACGCGCTTGGCTTTCGCATCCGCTTTGCGCCGGATGTTGTCGGCCTTGTTGTGGGCTTTCACCCGGATGGTCTCTGCCTTCGCCTGCAAGGCCTGTTCTCGAGCCTCGGTGATGACCGCGCGCTTGGCCTCTATTTCTGTGTCTGTGGGTTTTGCCATCGCATGCCTCCACGATAAGTTACGGAACCGTAACCTACGTTATCGTAATAGCCGGATATGTCAATCGGCGATTTCATATTGTACGTGGTTGTATGGCGTGCGAACCTTCCGTTTGGTGCGTATGATGGAGTGCATGGCTGATTTCTCACATATCCTGATGACCCGACCGGATCTAGGCGATGATGA
>NZ_JBNMKH010000030.1:0-23728 GCF_050874245.1 Bifidobacterium sp.
CGCCGCAGAACCAGTGAGCATGTCTTGCTGATGCGTCCGCCTTCCATATTGCGCGTAAGCGGAATATTCGCGGTCGATTTTAACCGGTTTGCCGCAGACGTTTGCACACGTCAGCGGCAAACCGGTTTTTGTATGGAACGGTTGCATGTGCCGGCACGTCGATTGCCGTATGCTGGAACATGGTTGTGATTTCCGCTTGAAAAGGAGCCTTACGGATGGGTTTTCATGAGTTTTCATCGCCGTACGACTGGTCCCGCATCGCGTCGTACAAACGTACGGCGAAAGCCGCGTTCGGTGGCATGGTCGACCTGTCCGTCGGTTCTCCCGTCGACCCCGTTCCCGATTCGGTGCGTAAGGCGCTCGCGGTCTCGTCGAACGACCCGAACGCGTACGGATATCCCGTTACGGCAGGTACCGCCGATTTGCGTGACGCCATTCACGAGTGGTTCGCGGCCGCCCGCAATGTCGATTTGCGTGCGATCGGCGCCGATGCGGTGCCGACGGTCGGTTCCAAGGAAGGCGTCGCGTTGATGGCGTCGCTGCTGCATTTCGGCGAGGGCGATGTCGTCGTGCAGCCGAAGGTGTCGTATCCGACGTACGAGATCGGCACGCAGTTGGCCGGCGCGCAAACGCTGAAGGTCGACGACGTGGCGGATGCGGATTCCTGGAAGGATGTGCCGGGCGTCAAGGCCGTTTGGGTCAATTCGCCGTGCAATCCGACCGGTGAGGTGCTGTCCGCGGAACAGATGGCCGGTATTGTGCGTGCCGCGCGCGCGATTGGTGCCGTGGTGCTGTCCGATGAATGCTATGCGTTGATGCAATGGGAAGACGACGTTGCGGAAGCGGATGCGGATACGCTTGCCTCCACGCCGTGCGCCTTGCGCGCCGATGTGTGTGGCGGGTCCGCCGAAGGCGTATTGGTGCTGTATTCGCTGAGCAAGCAAAGTAACATGGCCGGGTATCGTACAGCGCTTATCGCTGGCGATCGATTGCTGATCGGGCCGATGGCGGCATACCGCAAACAGATCGGGCAGATCATTCCCGGACCGGTGCAGGCTGCGATGGCCGCCGGGCTGCGTGACTTCGACGCGGTCAAGACCCAGCATTCCCGTTACCAGGAGCGTCTGGGCATGCTGGTGAGTGCTCTGCGCGCATACGGATACTGCACCGACATGCCGCAAGGCGCGTTGTACGTGTGGGTGAAAGCCAAGTCCGGCGACTGCTGGGAGGATCTGCGCCAGCTTGCCGAAATCGGCATCGTCGCCAGCCCCGGCGAGTTCTACGGAGCGCCGGAATACCTGCGATTCTCGGCTACGGCCAGTGATGCGGCGATCGCCTCCGCCGCGGAACGATTGGCACGTTGACGGTTTGCTGACGATGGCCTTTTGACGAACGAAAGCGTTGAAAACAAAAAGGACCTCCGATTCACTCGGAGGTCCTTCATTATGGCGGAGTCAGAGGGAGTCCAACGCCCATGCGTCTTATGGCTATGTGCAGCTGTTGATGTCGCTGATCCAGGAGTGGCGCAGTGAGAGAGCTCTCCCCAGTACAGTGTCAGTTTGTCGGCCAATGAAGCATCGATGATAACGCTATTGCCGGGGACAGCGTAAATAGTTTTCGCAGTTAATCGTGTTTGGGCGGAAGCCTGTAATTTCCTGCTTTTGGAATACTTAAATCTATTCGAAAGTTTCGTAAATATTTGCATATAGAACTTTCGTAACAAAAAATTTAAGTATTTAGTTAAGCGATTTGACTTTCTTGAAAGTCAAGTCATATAATCAAGCAATGCTTTGACTGAAATGCTAAAGCATTTACGAAACATGAAGATGTGTGTTCGTGCATGTCGCCAAAGGAGAAAGACTTTGTATTCCCACATCCGATATTGGATAAGGAGATGCAGCAATGAAGTTTGAATACCATGTCAAACCAACCGGCAACGATGCTGCGTGCGGCGACGCGGAGCATCCGTTCGCCACGATTTCCAAGGCCGCGCAGATGGCCTCTCCGGGCGATACGGTAATCGTGCATGAAGGCGCATACCGCGAACAAGTCGATCCGAAACGCGGCGGTCTGAGTGAACATGAGCGCATCACCTACTGCGGAGCCGAAGGCGAAGCACGGCCGGTTATCAAAGGCTCGGAATGCGTGCAGGGCTGGACGGAATTGGCCGATCATCCGCATGTATGGACGGTGGTGCTTGATAATACGATGTTCGGGGATTTCAATCCATTCGCGACCCCGATTTTCGGTGACTGGCTGGAAATGCCCAAGTTCGGCAAGGACCCGGACAAACATCTTGGCGATGTGTATCTCAACGGTGTTTCCTTCTTCGAATCGACGACGTTGGAAGGCGTATACGATCCGCAGCCGCGTGATACGGATGAGGATTTCGCGTTGAAGATTCCCTGCCCTGTGCCGGATGCGGACCGTACACGTTATGTATGGCATGCCGAAGTGGACGAGAATGCCGGCACCACAACGATCTGGGCGAATTTCCAAGGTGCCGATCCGAATGAGGAACTGGTGGAGGTCAGTGTTCGTCGCACATGCTTCTTCCCTTCCCGCAACCATGTCAACTACATCACCGTGCGTGGCTTTGAAATGGCGCAGGCCACTGGAGATTGGGCGCCGCCTACCTCGCAGCAGTGGGGCATGATCGGCCCGAACTGGTCGTATGGCTGGATCATCGAAGACAACGTGCTGCATGACGCCAAATTCTCCGCGGTGTCATTGGGCAAGGAAATCTCATCCGGCGACAACGAGTGGGCGAAAACCGAGCGCAAGACCGGTTACCAGTACCAGTTGGAGGCCGTGTTCAAGGCCCGTCGCATCGGCTGGGAAAAGGGGCTGATCGGCGGTCATATCGTACGCAACAACGACATCTACGAGTGCGGACAGAATGCCATCGTCGGACATATGGGCAGCGCATTCTGCCGTATCGAGCATAACCATGTCCATCACATTGCGTTGAAGCGTGAATTCTTCGGATGGGAGGTCGCTGGCATCAAATTCCATGCCGCATTGGATACGGTCATTGCCAACAACAACATCCACGACTGCTCGCTGGGCATGTGGATGGATTGGCAGACGCAGGGCACACGCATCACGCGCAATGTGTTCCACGATAACGTCCGTGACCTCATGATTGAAGTGAGTCATGGGCCGTATCTGGTGGACAATAACGTTTTCGCCTCGCCGGTGATGTTCCAGAACTGGTCGCAAGGTGGTGCCTTCGTCAACAATCTGATTTGCGGCGGCATTGAACCGCATACCGTCCCCGACCGTTCCACGCCGTATCACTATCCGCACACCACCGAGGTGGCCGGGTGCGCTGTGGTATCCGGCGGCGATGAGCGTTGGCTGAACAACATGTTCGCGCCGCAACCGGTGAAACCGACTGTCGGTGAATATGGTTTGTCCGCCTACGGCGATTGCCCGATGTCGATGCATGAATACTTGGAACGCCAGCGGGCCATGTGGGCAGATCCTTCGCAGGGTGGTGGCGAGCGCAATCCTCTGCAGTCTCTATACGCGGGCGGCAACATCTATCTGTCCGGCGCACAGGGGCTGAACAAGCAGGAAGGTGCGGCCGACGATTCGGAGCGCATGCAGGAGGACGCCCCGTTCTTCGGCGGCACCGCCTCCACGAGCGTTGCGTGTGATGAGCCCATGCCGGTGACATTGGTCGAAGAACCCGATGGACTGTACCTGCAGTGCACTGTGCCACAGGCCGTCGCCGATACCAGGATGCAGGTCGTCACCAGCGATATGCTCGGCGTGCCTCGCATCGTGGAGGAACGCTATGAACAGCCCGATGGCAGTGACTATGTGCTGGACACCGACTTGCTGGGACAAGCCTTGACGGCAACGGAACGCAAGGCCGGGGCGTTGAATGGTCTTGTCTCCGGAGAGAATCGCATCCGAATCTGGGAATGGAACAACTGATATGACAAATGCAACCGATACCAGCAAGACATTGGGCGAGTCCATGTTCGCACAGTGCGGATATGCCCAGGACGCCATCGATAAGCGCGTGTCACAGGTCTGGCATGAAATTTTCGAAGGTCCGAACAAATTCTATTGGGAGAACGACGAAGGTCTTGCCTATGTGATGGACACCGGCAACAACGATGTACGTACCGAGGGTATGAGCTATGCGATGATGATCGCCCTGCAATACGACCGTAAGGACGTATTCGACAAGCTGTGGGGCTGGGTAATGCGTCACATGTACATGAAGGACGGTCATCATGCGCATTATTTCGCATGGTCGGTCGCGCCGGAAGGTACGCCGAACTCGAATGGTCCTGCACCTGACGGCGAGGAATATTTCGCGATGGACCTGTTCCTCGCCTCCCGTCGCTGGGGTGATGGCGAGGATATCTACGAATATTCCGCATGGGGACGCGAGATCTTGAGATATTGCGTTCATAAGGGCGAACGCTACGACGGCGAGCCCATGTGGAATCCCGACAACAAGCTCATCAAGTTCATTCCTGAAACCGAGTGGAGCGATCCGTCCTACCATCTGCCGCACTTCTATGAAGTATTCGCCGAAGAAGCCGACGAAGAAGACCGTCCATTTTGGCATGAGGCAGCCGCCGCAAGCCGTCGCTATCTGCAGGCGGCCTGCGACGAGCGGACCGGCATGAACGCTGAATACGCGGATTATGACGGAAAGCCGCATGTCGACGAGTCCAATCATTGGCATTTCTATTCCGACGCCTACCGTACCGCGGCGAATATCGGACTGGATGCAGCCTGGAACGGTCCGCAGGAAGTGCTGTGCGACCGCGTCGCCGCGCTGCAGCGATTCTTCCTGACCCACGACCGTACTAGCGTCTACGCCATCGACGGCACCGCCGTGGACGAGGTCGTGCTTCATCCGGTCGGATTCCTGGCCGCGACCGCGCAAGGCTCACTTGCGGCGGTGCATTCGGCCCAGCCCGACGCGGAGCATAATGCCCGTGAATGGGTGCGCATGCTGTGGAATACGCCGATGCGAACCGGCACGCGTCGTTATTATGACAATTTCCTCTATGCTTTCGCCATGCTGGCGTTGAGCGGAAAGTATCGGTATGAATGATGATTACCTCAACTAATCCTATGGTCTACACGGATTTTCCTGATCCAGACATCATCCGGGTCGGAGACGTGTATTACATGGCCACTACGACTATGCATTTCACACCTGGGTGCGATATTCTGCGCAGCTATGACCTAGTGCATTGGGAATTCATTGCGCACGCATTGAATATCGTGGCGGATACCCCTGAAGAACGTTTGGAATGTGAAGGTGCCAACGCCTACGGTCGAGGCATGTGGGCGCCGTCACTGCGTTACCATCGGGGCACCTGGTATGTGTTGTTCGCCGCCAACGATACGCATGCCAGCTATCTGCTGACGGCGGACGATCCATGCGGCCCATGGCGAAAGCGTGAGCTTGACGGCTTCTATCACGACAGCGGACTGTTCTTTGACGACGATGATCGAGCCTATGTCGTATATGGGCAGTCGACATTGCGCATCACGGAGTTGAATCCTGAATTAAGCGGGCCGATGCCGGGTGGGCTCGACCGGGTCATCGTGCAGGACGATCCGCAGGCTGACCTTGGTTATGAGGGCAGTCACCTGTACAAGCATGATGGACGCTATTACGTCTTCACCTGTCACTTCCCGCAAGGCAAGGGCAAAACAGAAGCCTGCTTGATGGCCGAATCCTTGGATGGCGCTTTCGAAGTGCGTGAAATTATTGAAGACGACCTGTCCTTCCACGGTTACGGAGTCGCGCAAGGCGGTATGGTGGACACTCCGGACGGCGACTGGTATGCATTCATGATGCAGGACCGCGGCGGTGTGGGACGCGTGCCGATACTGATGCCGATGCGGTTCGGCGAGGACGGATTCCCCGTTGTCGGCGAGAACGGCAAAGTGCCGCAGTCGGTCAGCGTGCCGGCTGCAAGCTGTGCCGAACCTGTCGCGCCCATCAACGGAAGCGAATTCATAGCCCGGCATAACGCCGAAGGCGGAGTCGATGCCAACTGTCTGCAGCCATACTGGCAGTTCAATCACATCCCACATGACGAATACTGGTCACTGACGGAACGTCCGGGAGCATTCCGCCTGCATTCCGGACGCATCAGCTCGAATCTCAATCATGCATGGAACACGCTGACGCAGCGCACGATGGGGCCGGTGACGGTGGCCGAAGTCACCGTCGACGCGTCGACATTGCATGATGGCGACTTCGCCGGATTGGCGGCGTTCCAAGGATGCTATTCCTACATCGCGCTTACGCGAAGGAACGGCCGCACGATGCTGACCGTCCAATACAAGCCGGTGAATGACGATTCCATCTTCTCCGACGATGATTGGGACAGTCCAGCCGTAACGGATGCGGAAATCATGGCGGATGCGGATTGCATGCGCCTGCGCGCGGTATATGATTTCACCGATTGCAAGGATGAAGTGACGTTCTTCTACCGCGATGCGGATACGCCGGAATCCGAATGGTGTCCATTGGGAACAGCGCACCGGATGGTCTTCAAAATGGATCATTTCACAGGTTGCCGTATCGGATTGTTCCTGTATTCGACAAAAGAGACTGGTGGAATCGCCGATTTTTACGACTTTGCGTATTCGACGCCGGGTACGAAGGAAAGAGAGCAATGAAGCGACAGGTCATAGTGGCGCAAGGAACTGTCGAAGGCTTGGCGGCTGAAGATCAGGGCATCACCGTGTTCCGAGGGGTCCCGTTCGCCCAGCCTCCCGTCGGCGGTCTGCGCTGGCGTGCGCCGCAGCCGGCCCTGCCATGGGATGGTGTGCTGCAAGCCTTCGATTTCGGGCCTACCGCGATGCAGCCGACGCCGGGCGCCTCCGATGATTTCTATGATCGTGAATGGGGCACCGATCCGGCCGCGCCGATGAGCGAGGATTGCCTCTACCTGAATATTTGGACTCCGGCATTACGCGGATATGGCGCGGATAGCATGGTAGCCTCCGAAAAGCTGCCGGTCATGGTCTGGATCTACGGCGGAGCCTATCAATGCGGCGGCACATTTGAAAAGGAATTCGACGGCACGCATCTCGCCGCGAACGGCGTCGTTGTGGTCAGTGTGGCCTATCGTCTGAATGCATTTGGGTTTATGACGCACCCTTTGCTGCATGAGGAGGCCGTAGAACGCGGCGACGGCGAACCATATGCGAATTTCGGATTCCTGGATCAGCGTGCCGGAATCCAATGGGTGAAGGAAAACATCGCGAAGTTCGGCGGAGATCCGGAAAACATCACGGTTTTCGGCCAATCGGCCGGTGCCGCCAGCGTCTTGGCCCAGATCTGCTCGCCGATGAATCATGGCCTGTTTCAGAAAGCCATCATGCAATCCGGCGCAGGCTTAGGGTATTTCAATGCGCGGCAGGACACGCTGGAGCATGCGCAGGCCAACGGAATCCGTCTGTTCGAAGCATTGGGTGTCTCCACGCTGGAGCAGGCCCGTGCAATCCCGGCCCGAACGGTATTGGAAGCCGCCGAGTCCCTGCCTGTTCCACCGGACAGCGGACGTGAAGATGACTGGTCGATGATCGTCAATTGGGTGCCATGCGTGGACGGCCTGTTCCTTCCCGATCAGGAGGAGCGTATCGTCGAGAGCTGCAAGGCCAACAACGTCGACATGCTGGTCGGCAACACGACCAATGAGTTCATCGCTTCGACTGAAGATGGGAAGCCTGTGCATGTCGGCCAGCTCGGCAATCTCACGTTGATCCGCAAATGGACCGCAAGCGGTGGGACCGCGCCATACTACTATCATTTCGATGTCGCTATGCCGGGGGATGATGCCGGAGCCTTTCACTCGTCCGATCTGTGGTTCTCCTTTGGAAGCCTTGCGAAATGCTGGCGTCCGTTCGTTGGATGGCATTACGATCTGGCAAGGCGAATGGGGCTGTACTGGACCAATTTCGCCGCCAATGGCGATCCCAA
Organism: Bifidobacterium sp.; assembly: GCF_050874245.1. Lineage (GTDB taxonomy): Bacteria > Actinomycetota > Actinomycetes > Actinomycetales > Bifidobacteriaceae > Bifidobacterium. The sequence continues at coordinate 7,979 of NZ_JBNMKH010000030.1, forward strand.
CGGAACGGACCGTGACGGAACGCCGCTTCCTGTATGGGATCCTTGCATCGGTGAGGAATGCCCCGCCATGCATTTGTGCCAAGAACCGGGCATGCGGACGGATTGGCTTACCGAAACGGATCGAAAAGCATTTGGCCTGTGACGGCATGCCGTTGATGTATAAATACTGATATGTAAACAGGGACGGTCTTTGCGGATCGTCCCTGCCGCATAATGATTTGCCGTTGCGCGTGCAGGAGGATTTCGAGACTGATTATCCGACTTTTCACCGTTTCTGTCGTCTGGTTCGTCGGTGGCGTCTCGCGGAGGCTCGGGCCATTAAAGACCCTGTTCGGCGTTGTGCAGGCTAGGAGCTGTTTGAAGTGTTCTAGGCCGGACGTTTCGCCGTATAGGGGCGTGTCTGCGTGGATTCCGTCGGATGTGGCGTCTCAATTGTTGGACGTTGCGGTGAGCGTGAACGGGGGTGATTATGAGGAAGACTGAACCCCCCGCTCATGACCATTGCCGACACGATGGCCTATTTGCAGTGCAGTCGTCGGCTGTCTTGTTGGGTACCCAACTCGGGTACCTTGCTGGGTACCGGAAATGTTGGCATTGGCGTACATTTTCGTACATTCTCTGTTTGCGCCGTATGTCTTGAAATCGTTGGTATTCCGCCGTTTTGGCATGAAAAAAAGGGCTTCCGGATTTCTCCGAAAACCCTCAAGGCGGAGTCAGAGGGATTCGAACCCTCGAGCCGCTAAACACGACTAACACCTTAGCAGGGTGCCCCTATCGGCCACTCAGGCATGACTCCACTGTTGCGTTACGACGCAACAGCATGTAACTATAGCATCTATCCGCGTGCGAAACACCATATTGTGAAAAAATGAGAGAAAAACGTGTGGTGATGTCAGTGGGACTCGAACGCGCAAGCCGTGTCGAGCGGTCTCATCGATATGCGACACGCCGGTATGCCCGCAGGTTTCGCCATATTCGAACATTTGTTCCAAAACTGCCGAATCGTTGTCTATCATGGAATCATGAGCACGGCACCAAGAATCGCAGCGGCCAAACGTGACTGGGGTCACGATGAGGTCGGATGCACGGTGCTGCATATCGACATGGACGCTTTTTTCGCATCCCTCGAAGTGGCGCGGCATCCGGAATACGCCGACAAACCGGTAATCATCGGCATCGGCAACCGTTCCGTGGTGTCCGCGGCGAACTATGAGGCACGCAAATACGGCATCAATTCGGCGATGGCAAGCTCCCGGGCAAGAAAACTATGCCCGAACGGCGTCTTTCTGCCGGTGGACATCCACTACTACCGTGAGATGTCCCGACGTATCTTCACAGAGGTGTTCTCCCGCGTCACCAATCGCATCGAACAGGTTTCCGTGGATGAATGCTATATGGACGTCTCCGGCGCGCTGCTGCGGTGGAAGAGTCCCCGCGCCATCGGAGCTTGGATACGCGATCAGGTCGCCAGACGGTACCACATCACCTGTTCCGTCGGCATCGCGGCGAACAAGCTTGTCGCCAAAATGGCTTCGACCAATGCCAAACCGGATGGCATGCTCATGATCCCCGTGGCCAGACATGCCGAATTCGTGCAGATGATGCCGTTGCGTGGCATACCTGGCATCGGTCCGTCCTTGGAGAAACGACTGAACGCATGGGGCGTTGATTCCGTGGCTGACTTGGCGAAGATGAGCATGGAATCGCTTGAGCAGGCGACGGGGTCAGCCATCAGCGCGCGCGGGTTGTACATGGCGGCACGCGGATTGGATGACCGCCCTGTCGCACCGCGTGCGCAGGAGAAATCCGTCGGCGCGGAACGCACGTTCGACAAGGACACCCAAGACATGCGGCAGGTGACATCCATGCTCCGCTGGTGTTGCGATGATGTGGCCGGCACGCTGCGCAGACGAGGGTTGATGGCGCGTAAGGTCATGGTGAAGCTGCGATTCCCGGATTTGAGCTATGCGACGAAAGGACATACGCTGGACTGTCCGACGGATGCGGCAAGCATGCTGTATCCGCAATGTGTCGCATTATTGCTGGCCATGATGGGCATGCCGGAAAGCTCTATCGACGCCATTTCCTTGACCAGACCGGTGCGACTTGCCGGCATGAGCGCGGGCGGTTTGGTCGAAGCGGCGGATGCGGCGGTTCAGCTTTCGCTTGATGACATGCTTGAAGAGCAGAACGAGGCGCAGCGGGGTCGTGGAACGGATACCGAACCGTCGACCCAATCGGAACGGCTACGCGGTGCGGAAGCGGCATTAGACGCGGTACGGCTCAAATACGGTAAAGGAAGCGTGCGTCTTGGCGTATGGCGTACGGGGCCATCAGGTAATCTTGAACATTGAGAGTGATATGGAGCATGAGAAGAAACAGGGGGAGTGCCATGAGATACAGGGACAAGGCGGTGCATGCCCGCAACCCGGAAGTGCTGGTTGCAGGACGTCGCAGGCTGGCCATCGTCGCAGCCGTCGTGCTTGTTGTATTGCTGGCGGTAGGTGGGTGGTTCCTGACGCGGTGCTTGCATTCATCACAGTCCCAAGCCGGGCAGGGGGCCGCAACGCAGATGGACGTGGCCAAGCAGAAAAAGCATGTGGTGAAAAAAGGCCGAGCCGAAGGAACATCACGGTAATTCGCCGGACTGTCCGGATACCGATTGCATCGCCATGATGGTCAATGGCGATCTGCTGTTCCACCCTGGTCTGTGGGACAACTTTGCCGGTCCCAATACCGCGGCGACGGACGGTACGGCCTATGACTTCACCAGTCTGTTCGAACCGATGCGCAAGTACATCGATGCCTCCGATATCGCGGTGTGCGAATTCGAAACGCCGATCGCGCCTCGCGGTGGCCCCTACACCGGGTATCCGGTGTTCAACATTCCCTCGGAGGTCGCCGACGCGGCCGCCAAGGTGGGGTATCGCGCATGCACGCATGCGTCGAACCATTCGTGGGATCAAGGCGCGGATGGCATCACACGCCTGTGGGATACCCTCGACCAGGACGGCATCGCACAGACGGGCTCCTACAAGACCGAGGAAGACTCTACCAAACCGCTGGTCATCGATTCCCCGACCGGTGGCGGCAAACTGGGCCTGATCGCCGGTACCGTGTCCCTGAACGCGCAAACCCCCGATTATGACTGGCGCGTCGACCGTCTGCGCGAGAGCGGCGATCCGAACCATCAGGCCGACATCGACAAAGCCGTGGCCAAAGCCAAAGAGGCCCGTAAACAAGGCGCCGACGTGGTGGCCATCGCCATGCATTCCGTGCAGGAATATCTTGACTACGCCGACTCGTGGCAGCAGTCCGAAGCCCATGAATTGGCCGATACGGGCGCGTTCGACGTGATTTACGGCGCCGGATGCCATTGCGCCCAGCCCATTGAGAACTATAACGGCACATGGATCATCTACGGTTTGGGCAATGCGGTGACCGAGTCGGCCAATACGCCGGAGACCCTGGTCAACAACCAAGGTGTGACGGCCCGCGTCCAGTTCGCCGGCAAGAAGGGCGTGGCCGGTTCGTGGAGAGTCAGCCGCATCGACTGGGTGCCGACCGCGAACATGCGCCAAGGACGGTACCAGTGGTGCCCGATATCCAGCGACCATCCGGATGGAGCCTGTTGGAACGAGACCGAGGATGCCAACCAACGGCAGCGCATCTGGAACGTGATCTACTCCATGGGCGCCGACCAGCAGGTGGTCCGCGAGTGGAATATCACCGCGGAGCAGACGGATTCGTCCGGGAAGTAACGTTTCGTGGCACAATGTGCCATGTAGAAGCTGCAATGATATGCGCGGTTCCGCGCGCTGTGTGAGGTGAAAGACATGGATGGAATCTTCGAGACCCAACCCGAACGGACGGATTTGCCGTTGGTGGTCATGCCGGTGGTCATCGCTTCGATGATCGAACCGTTCAAGAAGAACTTCGCGATGCTTGAGAACGTGGCCCGCGTGCGCATGTACGAGGATTTCACACTCGACGAGGACACCATCGTGGAGCGGTGCGAGGACGCGGACGCCGTCATGGTCATCGGATTCCACTGCACCGACGCCATCCTCGACCGCCTTCCGAACGTCAAATGCTACGCGTTCGGCGGCACCGGCGTGGCCAGTTACATCAACCTGGACAAGTCGAAGGAACGCGGCATCCGCGTCTGCAATGTGCTGCATTATGGCGACCATGCCGTCGCAGAGCACACGATGGCGCTGCTTATGGAGCTGACCAGGCATGCCGGCGCGCTCGACGCGCAGGTCAAGCAAGGGGATTGGGACGGCGCTGACGGCTTCGAGCTGTTCGGCAAGAAGCTCGGCATCATCGGACTTGGTGGCATCGGACAGACCGTGGCCGGCATCGCCAAGGCCTTCGGCATGAAGGTGTCCGCATGGAACTCCCATGTGCCGGCGCAGGTGTTCTCGGATCTGGGCGTCAACCCGGTGGACGACATGAATGAGCTGATCGCTGGTTCCGACGTGGTCTCCGTGCACATGCCGCTGCTTGATTCCACCCGTGGCATCATCACCGCGGAAAATCTCGAGGCGCTGCGCCCGGGAACCTTGTTCGTCAACACCGCGCGAGCCGAAGTGATCGAACCGGGTGCCCTGCTGACAAGGCTTCAGCGCGGAGACATTCCGGCGGCGCTTGACGTGTTCGAACATGAGCCGCTGACCGCCGACGATCCGCTGTGCAAGATTCCCGGCATCGTGCTCACCCCGCATATCGCATGGCGTACCGATGGCGCGTACATCGGTTTGACCAGGCAGGTCGTGCAGTCCATCGCAGCTTTCTTCAAGGGCGAGGATTTCAACGTCGTCGTCTGATTTGAAATCACGCGCCGAAGCGAATGCGGCTGGTCGGCGCGGTTGGATAGGTTGGATGGCATGCAGACCATACTTGATTCCGCCGATCGGCCGGCGCACGACGCCTTCATCGAAAAGAAGTCGGAATTCATCGGTGACGCCTGCCATATCGAATCGCTGGATGACGCCCTTGCGTTCGTCCAGACGATTCGCGACTTGCATCCAAAGGCCCGCCATGTCGCCTATGCGGCGGTGTGCGGCGGCTCCGACGGCCGTCTTGCGGAGCGTATGAGCGATGACGGCGAGCCGTCGGGCACCGCGGGCAAGCCGATCCTCGATGTACTGCGTGCCAATGAGATGACCGATTGCGTGGTTGCGGTCACACGGTATTTCGGCGGTATCCTGCTTGGGTCGGGCGGATTGATTCGTGCCTATTCGACGGGCGCTTCGATTGCCGTCAAAGCCGCGTCCAAAGCAAGAATCGTGCCATGCCGTGAATATCGGGTTGCGCTCGACTATCCGCAGCTCGGCGGTTTCCAGAACCTGCTGGCTTCGGTGGAAGGTGAGCAGGCTGACGCGCAGTACACCGACCGCGTCGTATTGTCCGTGGTGGTGCCGATGGAGCGCGCGGATGTCTTCGAGGCGCGGGTCACGGAGATGTTCAACGCCACGGTCTCGCCGCAGCCCGTGGGCACATCCAACCGGCCGGTCAGGCTATGAGCCAAAGATGATGAAAGCGTGAGGTGACACTATGAGCGAGGCTGGGAACAACCCGAACGGCGACAATCAGAAAACCGACGAAACCGCGGATTTCGAGCCGTTGACCGCCACTTATGAACGGTTGCGGCATTCCGATGATTCCGCCGCTTTGAGCGAGTTCGCAAGGCGTCCGTTGCCGGACCGCTCCGATCAGGCGGCATTCTCCCGGGCCACCGCACTGTTGGAGGCGGTCGCGGGAAACGTCCACACGCCGCTGGAGGATCGCGTGTTCCTCGCCGAGACCATGCCGTTCCCGAACATTCTGGTCAAGCTTTCCACCGACGAGTCTCCTGAAGTACGCAAAGCCGTTGCGGGAAACGCCGATGACAAGAACTGGCTGGTGGGCCGACTGACCAAGGATGAGTCGCCCGAAGTCCGTGCGACCGCGCTGCGCAACAAGCGCACGTCGTGGAAGATGCGTCTTGAAGGTGCCGAGGATCCAAGCATGGATGCTGACACACTGGACTTCCTCGGAGCGTTGGGAACGCAGATCGAGCCGGACGCCCCAGTGGTGCTCGCCACCATGGTGCGTAGGGCCGTCGCGCTGAACCCGAACGTTTCCGATCGGACGCTCCAACAGCTGGCGCAGGACGATGCTGACGATGTGCGGAAGGCGGCCGCGCGCCACCTTGCGGAAAAATAGTTGCATACGTTGTCATTTTTATGAGATTTTCGCGCGTGGTGCGTTCGGTTTATGCCTACACTGGGAGGCATGACAGAACAGACCGAAAACGCAACGCGTCTCGCCCGTCCGCTCATTCGTCTGGCAAAGCTGGTGGGTGTCGCCACCAGCTATGTCGGTATGAGCCATGATTACCACGAAATCGAAGACGATGTTCTAGTGGCGGTGCTCAAGGCGCTTGGTATTGACGCTTCCAGCGACGAGGCGATCAAACAGTCCATCACATCCATCAAGTCCGAGCGCGAGACGCGCGTCGTGGCCCCGACGGTGCTGCATATCGTCGGCAAGGAAAGCAAAGTGGAGGTTCACGGCGGCGTGTTCGACGTGCCGGAAGCCACCATCACGCTGGAGAACGGCGAGCAGTTTGCCGGCGCCATCGCCCATGAGGGCGGCGAAAAGACGGCTAATGACGTCGATGGCGATTTCTTCTGCACGTCGTATCTGGTGCTGCCGGCCGACCTGCCTGAGGGATACCACACCCTTACTGTCGCTGTCGGCGATCGCAAGGAGACTGCAACCGTTATCAGCGCTCCGGAGAAAATCGAACTGCTCGACGATATGAAGCAGGGCTCCCTGTGGGGCTGGATGAGCCAGCTGTACTCCATCCGTTCCAAGGGCTCCTGGGGTGTGGGCGATTTCGAGGACCTCAAGACCATGCTGGTCGAGTCCAAGAAGAAGACCGGCGCCGATTTCATGCTCATCAATCCGATGCACGCCGCGGAGCCAGTGCCTCCGTTGACGCCGTCGCCATACCTGCCGATTTCCCGCCGCTTCGTCAATTTCAGCTACATCCGTCCGGAATCCATGCCGGAATACCTCACGCTCTCCCATGGGGACAGGGCCGAGGTCGACGCGCTGCACGAGCAGGTTGAATCGTTGAACGACGATGCGAACCTCATCGACAGAGATGCCATGTGGCGTGTCAAGAAGCATGCGCTGTGGATCATCTACAAGGCCGGACGCACCAAGACGCGTCAGGCGGATTTCGATCGCTATCTCGCCGATTGCGGCGACGAGATCGAATCCTACGCGACGTGGTGCCTGTGCTACGACAAGTGGGGAGCACCCGCCGACGACGCCGACAATTGGGTCCGTAAATACAATCGCGATTCCGAGGAAGTCGCGCATCTGCGTGAGAAGTACCCGGACACCTTGGAGTTCTACCGTTGGCTGGAATGGGTCGCCACCGAGCAGCTCCACGCGGCACAGCAAGCCGCCCGCAGGGCCGGCATGAAGATCGGCATCGTCGCGGATATGGCCGTCGGCGTGCATCCCGCGGGCTCCGATGTGTGGTGGAATCCGGAACGGTTCGCCAAGGGTGCCACGGTTGGTGCTCCGCCTGACATGTTCAACCAGCAGGGACAGGACTGGAGCCAGCCGCCGCTGAACCCGATCGCCTTGGAGCAGACCGGTTTCCAGGTCTACCGCGACATGGTGCACGGCATGTTCGCCAACGCCGGCGCGGTGCGCATCGACCATATCCTCGGTCTGTTCCGCCTGTGGTGGATTCCGGAAGGCAAGCCTGCCACCGACGGCACGTACGTGCATTACGATTCCGATATCATGCTGGGCATTCTGGCTCTGGAAGCGTCCCGTGCCGGTGGCGTCGTGGTGGGCGAGGATCTCGGCGTGGTGCCGGCCTACGTGTCCAAGTCGCTGTCCGAGCATGGCATTCTCGGTTGCGCCGTGGAATGGTTCGAGCAGAACGACGGCGTGTTCCGTGCGCCGAAGGATTGGCGTCCGTACGCGTTGGCTTCCGTCAACACGCATGACATGCCGCCGGCGGCCGGTTATCTCGAGTACGGCCATGTCAAACTGCGCGAGGAACTCGGACTACTGTCCGGACCGGCGGAGGAATTCCAGAAGTCCGCGACGGCCGAGCATAACGCCATGCTGCGCATGTTGGTCGAGGAAGGCTATCTCGACAAGGCAGCGTTGGAGAATGAGGCAGCCAACGAGAATGAGATCATCGATGCTCTGTACCGCGGTCTGAAAGGTTCCCCGTGCAAGCTCATGGCGGCTTCCATCGTGGATGCGGTCGGTGAGAAGCGCACACAGAACCAGCCGGGCACCAACAACGAATACCCGAACTGGCGCATCCCGCTGGCCGACGGTGAAGGCAACGTGGTGCCGCTCGAAAAGCTCTTCGACGAGCCGCGTCTGCAGGAGATCACCGCCATCATGCGTGGCTGATCGTTTCGAAAACGTGTGACAGTGTGACAGGGTGTCCGCGGGCAAGTTGTCCGTGGACACCCTTGTTTTTCGTGTTGCCGAATGTCAAGGCGGACGATACACTAGTAGATTGTTGTGTTTCCCTACGGGGTCCTTCAAAGCGCTTTTCCCACTCGCCATCGAGGACTTTCAGGGAGCCCACGGATAATGAGGCCTGAAAACGGCATTATTCCGCGCCTAACCAACGTGCATGATGCTGATGGATGGTCCGGAACACAATATATAGAAAAGGTACATCGTGAAAACTTTCACTCCGAAGCCAGCTGATCTGACTCACGACTGGTACGTCATCGACGCCACCGACGTGGTGCTCGGCCGTCTCGCTTCCCAGGCAGCGATCCTGCTGCGTGGCAAGAACAAGCCGACCTACGCTCCGCACGCCGATTCCGGCAACCACGTGATCATTCTCAATGCCGACAAGATCGCTCTGACCGGCAACAAGTTGGGCAAGGAACTGTACATGCACTCCGGTCGTCCGGGTGGCCTGCGTCGCGATAGCTACGCTCAGCTGCTCAAGACCAACCCCGAGCGCATCATCAAGTCTGCCATCAAGGGCATGCTGCCGAAGAACCGTCTGGCCAAGGTTCAGCTGGATCGTCTCCACATCGTTCGCGGTGCCGAGCATCCGTACGCTGGCATGAAGCCGCAGGTTTTCGAGATCGCTCAGGTCTCGCAGCAGGCTAAGTGAACCGAAGGGAGATAAGAAACATGGCTGAAAACACCAACAACTCCGCGGTTCTCGAGACCGAAGAGGAGCTCACCTCGTACACCACCGAGACCAACGCTGGCGCTGGCACCGGTACTTCCACCATCGCTCCGGGCTACGGCACCGGTCGTCGTAAGGAAGCCGTCGCTCGTGTTCGCCTGGTTCCGGGCACCGGCAAGTGGACCATCAACGGCCGCACCCTGGAAGAGTACTTCCCGGCCAAGCTGCTGCAGCGTGAGGTCAACTCCCCGATCGTGCTGCTCAAGCTCGAAGGCAAGTTCGACGCTATCGTCCTCGTTGACGGTGGCGGCACCACCGGCCAGGCTGGCGCAATCCGCCTGGGCGTTGCCCGCGCTCTGAACGCCATCGATCGCGATGCGAACCGCGCCACCCTGAAGAAGGCTGGCTTCCTGACCCGCGACGCCCGCGTCGTGGAACGCAAGAAGGCTGGTCTGCACAAGGCACGCCGCGCTCCGCAGTTCTCGAAGCGCTAAAGCTTATCAAGCTTTACGAAACCCCTCGGAAACCATTTGGTCTCCGAGGGGTTTCCTCGTTTTTGTCCGTTTTGCCTCGTCGGCCGGGCCTACCGGCCGGACATATCGGTCGGACATATCGGTCGGTAGGTCTCAGTTAGACATCTGCTTTAGCACGCTGATGCTCAAAGCCGGCAGCGTCCAGAGTGTGGGATCGTCCTCGGACAGTCCGTCATCCACGGATTTCAGATTGTCGGTATCCTCATCCTTCAGACGCCAGTACATCGTGTTGAGCAGTTGCAGATGATTGCGGAACCGTCCGGCCGGCTTGTCGTCTGATTCTTCGTCAAATTCGGCCAGTTTCTCGATTCGTGTGCCCTGTCCGGGGTATACGCCGGCGATTTCCGCCGAGGACCAGAGCATCTGCCATTCGATGTCGCTCGGCAGATGGAAACGGACGTTCTCGTCGGAGCCGTTGACCAGAATCAGCAGGCTTGGCTCGTCGGGGGAGAGCAGCTGCATGGCGAACGATCGGACGGACGGATTGGTCCAATCGGCATCGTGCGGGGCCTTGCCGTTCGGCATGAACCAGTGCACCCTGTCGGACTTCTTCAACAGGCCGATTCGACTCAGGCGGGTGAAGAAATCCTCATGGTTGTACAGGTCGCGTGATTTCCGCAGGGCGATCAGTCTCGACGTGAGGTTGAACAGTCTGAGCTCCGTCGTCTGCTCGGTGCTGTATAGCCAATCCCAGTCAAGCCATGTGGTCTCGTTGTCCTGCGTGTAGGCGTTGTTGTTGCCGTCCTGGGAATTGCCGAATTCATCGCCGGCGAGCAGCATCGGGGTGCCCAAGGAAAGCAGCAGCGTGCCCAGCAGGTTCATGGTGGCACGTTCGCGTTGCTGCGTGATGATTGGATCGTCGCATGGGCCTTCGTGCCCGAAGTTGACGGAATGATTGTCGTTGCTGCCGTCCCGGTTGTTCTCGCCGTTGGCTTCGTTGTGCTTGTGACTGTAACGGGTCAGATCGGCGGTGGTGAAACCGTCGTGGCAGGCCACGAAATTCACGGAAGCCGTCGATCCGCGTCCGGGATCCGTGGCGAACAGGTCAGCCGAGCCGCACAGACGCGTGGCCAGCGACTGCATGGTCGACTCTCCGGGCTCGCCGCCGCGGGCGCGTTCCACGTCCGTCAGCCAGAATTTACGGGTGCAGTCACGGAAACGGTCGTTCCATTCCGCGAAGGGAATGCCGAATTGGCCGGTGCGCCAGCCGCCCGGTCCGCAGTCCCAAGGCTCCATGATCATTTTGAGGTTGCCGAGCAGCATGTCGGAACGCAGCGCGTACAGGAACGGGTGGTATCTGGTGAATTCACCGTCGAGTCGTGCCAGCGTCGTCGCAAGGTCGAAGCGGAATCCGTCGATGCCGATTCGTTTGGCCCAGTATCGCAGCGAATCCACGGCGAACGTGGTGACGTGCGTATTGGTGAAATCCAGCGAATTGCCGCAACCCGTGGTGTCGTAGAGACGGCTGATCTCGTCTTTGGTACGCCGGTAGTAGGCGAGGTTGTCGAGGCCTCTCCAACAGATCGTGGGGCCTTCGGGGCCGGATTCGCAGGTGTGGTTGTAGACCACGTCCATGATCACCTCGAAACCGGCTTCGTGCATCGCGCGAACCATGTCGATGACTTCCTGCCGTACGGCCGCGGCACCGGCTTCCTGTGCCTGCTTGGTGGCGTATGAGGGTTCGGGGGCGAAATAGCCGAGGGTGGAGTATCCCCAGTAGTTCGTGCGATTGCGTTCCTGCAGGAACAGTTCGGGCTGCTTGGCTTGGATGGGAAGTAGTTCGATGGATGTGACGCCAAGGTCCTGCAGATAGGAGAGTGTCGCTGGATGGGCGAGACCCGCGTAGGTGCCGCGGAGTTCCTCGGGAAGCCAAGGGGCATTCGCCGTGAAGCCTTTCACGTGCAGTTCGTAGATGATGGTCTTGCTCCATGCCACGTGCGGATGGGACGGCTCGCCTACATGCTTGTCGGTCGCGCGGTCGTCGATGGCCACGGAGACGGGCATGTGGCCGAGGGAATCGACGGTGCTCATAGGGCCGAACGGAGACCCCGACACCTTGCCGTTTTTGATCTCGCAGGCGTAGGCGAACGCGCCCGGGTCGAGCTCCATCCGACCTTCGATGCCCTTGGCGTAGGGGTCGAGCAGCAGTTTGTAGGGATTGAAGCTCACGCCATGGTTCGGATCCCATGGGCCGTTGATGCGGTATCCGTATTGCATGCCGTCCCAGGCTTTGGGCACATGCACGTACCATAGGCCGTAGTTCGGGCCATCCATGCGGAACAGCGTCTCCCGGAGGTTGAGCGACGGTATTCGTCTCGTGCAGATGCTGAGTTCCTTCGCTTGGTCGATGAAGGTGGCGTCCGGCTCATCGAACAGACGGACGGCGTCGGCGTAGAAGACGCTGGGCTGGTCAAGGGGTTCAAGCACGCAGAACCATGCTTGTGTGGCGCTTTCGGAACGGACGACGGCGTCCGCTCCGCCATCGTCGGTGAAATACAGTCCGGGACGTGTGGCGTAACGATGCAGGGGAGGATTCTTCATATCTACATTGTAGGTGCCGGAAGCAGTCAATCGTTCGACGTGCGGGGGAGCGGCGCGGCGTGACATATGGGCAGGGCGTCGTTTCCTCGTTTTGATTGGCGATTTCGGGTTTCCGTTGCCGGTGCATGTCTACGAAATCCTTGGAAACAAACGCGACACGCTTTATAAGATACTTTAAGAAAAGCAATTTGCAAAACTATTTAAAAAAGCGTATAGTGTGATTCATCACGCAGGGACTGCGGGAAACAAAATATCTTTCAGCGAGGAAGGAATTATCATGAAGGCTTTGGTTTTGACTGGCATCAAGCAGTTCGAGATTCAGGAACTGGACACTCCCGAGATCCAGCCGAACGAGGTGCTGATCAACACCGCATACGCCGGCGTATGCGGCACTGACCATGATCTGTACGCCGGACGTCCGGGTTCCGCACCGGCCGTTCCGCCGATCGTGCTCGGCCATGAGAACTCCGGCGTCGTCGCCGCCATCGGCTCCGAGGTCACCAACGTCAAGGTCGGCGACCGCGTGGCCGTCGATCCGAACATCTACTGCGGCCAGTGCGAGTACTGCCTGACCCAGCGTCCGGAGCTGTGCGACCATCTGAGTGCCGTCGGCGTCACCCGTGATGGTGGTCTGGCCGAGCAGTTCACCGCTCCGGCCACCGTCGTCTACAAGCTGCCGGACAACGTCTCCCTGCGTGACGCCGCCGCCATCGAACCGGTGTCCTGCGCCGTGCATGGCCTCGACCTGCTGAAGCTGCGTCCCTACCAGAAGGCCCTGGTGATCGGCGACGGCTTCATGGGGCAGATCTTCGCCCAGCTGCTGCAGGCCTACGGCGTGCACCAGGTGGACCTGGCCGGCATCTTCGACGAGAAGCTGCAGCGCAACAAGGAGCAGTTCGGCGTGACTGAGACCTACAACACCACGAAGGAGCCAGTCCCGACGGACGCCTACGACGTCATCGTCGAGGCGGTCGGCCTGCCCGCCACCCAGGCCCAGGCCGTCGCCGCGGCCAAGAAGGGCGCGCAGGTGCTGATGTTCGGCGTCGGCCCGCAGGAAGCCCACTTCGAGATGAACACCTACGACATCTACAAGAAGCAGCTCACCATCCAAGGCTCCTTCATCAACCCGCTGACCTTCCGCGACGCCATCTCGCTGGTCTCCTCCGGCAAGATGAACATCGGCGGACTCATCAGCCACGAGCTCAAGCTCGAAGAGGTCCAGGACTTCCTCGACGGCAAGATCACCGGCGTTTCTAAGGCCGTCGTCAAGGTCGGCAAGTGACGTCGCGGACGGTTCCGCGATTGTTCCGATGAAATCGTGGCCGCCGCGCGTTACCTCTCTGCGGCGGCCATCATTCAATTCGAATCGGGTGTCATGGCAAAGCGGCCACGGCACCCGTCCATTGAGAACCTATATTGGTTTCGTATGTTTTCTCATAGTCGAGAAAGATAACGGGTAAGGATGCTCGCATGATTAAGCTTCTTGAACGGCTCGGCGTTCCGCGTACGCTGATGCTCGGCTTCCTCGCCGTCGCGATCTTCATGACCGGCGATGGTTTCGAACTGACGTTCCTGTCGAAATTCATGGTGGATCAGGGATTCACCTCCTCCCAGGCCTCGCTGCTGGTCACCGTATACGGCCTGTTCGCGGCGTTCGGTGGTTGGTCCGCCGGCGTGCTTGCCGAGATGTTCGGCGCGCGCAAGGTCATGATGTTCGGCGCATGCTGGTGGATCGGCGTGCATCTGCTGTTCCTCGGCGTGGCCATTCCGAGCCATATCTATCCGTTGATCCTGGGACTGTATGCCATCCGTGGCATCGGATACCCGCTGTTCATCTATAGTTTCGTGGTGTTGATGGCGCAGTACATCTCCCCGTCCAGGCTCGCCTCGGCCACCGGATTCTTCTGGACCTGCTTCTCGCTGGGCATCGGCGTGTTCGGCGCGTATCTGCCAAGCTTCATCATGCCCGTGTTCGGCGAATACAAGACGTTCTGGTTCGCATTGCCCTTCTCCATCATCGGCACGCTCATGTGCTTCTTCTTCGTGCCGAAGAACAAAGTCGTCAAGGGTGAGGGGCTCAGCCGCAAGGAACAGCTCAAGGAGCTGACCGAAGGCGCCACCATCCTGTTCACCAATCGCAAGATCCTCATCTGCGCCATCATCCGCATCATCAACAACCTGCTGCTGTATGGCTTCCCCGTCATCATGCCGTTGTACCTGTGCACCACACATAATGGCGGCATCAACATCTTCAAGACCGAGGAATGGATGCGCATCTGGGGCTTCGTGTTCGTCGTCACCCTGATCTTCAACACCTTCTGGGGCTGGTTCATGGACCGCTTCGGATGGGTATGGCCGATGCGCTGGTTCGGCTGCGCGGTGCTCGCCGTCGGTTCGGTGGCGTTCTACTACATCCCGCAGTGGTTCGGCGCCAACGCACTGATGATGATCGTCGCCTCCATCATCGTGGGCATCGGCACCTGCGCCTTCTCGTCGCTACCGACCATCATGACGCTGTACGCAGGCGAAGGTAAGCAGGGCGCCGCGTTGTCGGCGTACAACCTCGCCGCCGGCCTGACCACGTTCGCCGGCCCCGGCATCGCCACGATTCTGCTGCCGGTCATCGGCTATGGCGGTGTGTGCTGGACCTACGCCGCGCTGTATGTTCTGGCGTTCGTGCTCACACTGTTCATCCGCCCGAAGCAGCCTGGATTCGACGAACATGGTCACCGCATCAAGTCAGCCAAGAAGGACGTGCAGCTGGCCGATGCCGCGCGTCAGACGGGAGCGGACACACCGTCTGCCGTAGGGTCGGCCGAAACGGCGCAATAAAATACCACAGACCGACAAGTCCCGCGGTGTCTCGCCAAGTCCTGTACACAATATATTCGCTAAGCTAAATCTCAGCTAAACCCAACCACATGCAAAGGAGAACCATCATGAGCAAGCCCATGACCGCATTCACCACCGATTTCCAGCATTCCGGCATGATCGCCAAGGACCTGGACGAGACCATCGAGTTCTACACCAAGAAGCTCGGCTTCGAAGTGGCGGGCATCTTCCATAACGGTGAGAACCGTTGCGCCTTCCTGCGCTACGGCCATCTGACCATCGAGACCTGGGAGGGCGAGCCGGCCCCGATGACCACCGGTGCCATCAACCACTGGGCGTTCGACACCCCTGACATCGAAGCCGCTTTCGAGAACGCCAAGGAGCTCGGATTGAAGTTCAAGGACACTGAGATCCAGCACATCGACAGCTTCTGGGAACATGGCATTCGTTACTTCAACGTGTACGGTCCCAATGGCGAGACCATCGAGTTCTGCCAGATCGTCAAGAAGTGACCCGATCGGGGTCGCGGTGATGTAAGGTCACGCGGCCCCGCAGATGCCGTCCACATAGGACTGCACGAAACGCAATGCTGCGCCGATGATGTTCTGATCGTCGGCGCAGCTGCTTTTTCTCAGCGAGAAATGCTCGGAATGGAAC